>JBGSTN010000420.1:0-2608 GCA_041736455.1 Burkholderiaceae bacterium
CCGTCGAGTCCGCGGCGTACGATCGATCGCACGGTGCTCAGCGGATTGAAGGCGCTCGTGGTCGACGACGATCCCGACGCCAGACTGGTTGTCGGCCGGATGCTCGGCGAACACGGCGTCGTGGTATTCGAGGCATCCAACGCGTCCGAGGCGCTCGCCGGCATCGGCGAACTGACGCCGGACATCCTGATCAGCGACATCAGCATGCCTGGCGACGACGGCTACCGCCTGATCCGCCGGATTCGCGATTCGGGCGTTTCGGCGCAGCAATTGCCGGCGATCGCGTTGACGGCGTTCGCCCGTCCGGAGGACCGGCTCAATGTGACGGAGAGCGGGTTCCAGGCGCATCTTTCGAAACCCGTCGACCTCGACGCGCTGCTCGGCACGATCTCCACACTCGCGTCGCCGACGATCTGGACGCCCTTGCCCCCTGCGCAGCAAAGCTGAGAAATGCAGGCGGAGTCGACCTGGTGAATTCCAGGCCCGTCTTGCACGGCCCCGCGACGCGAACCCTTGACGCCGGTTAGGCGAGTCGTTCGCGACTGGAGTAGAGTTGCTGGACGAACAAGAGGAGAGAGCTTGACGATGAGCCAGACGATCAAATATCTGCTGGATGAGGAGCGGATTCCCAAGCAGTGGTACAACCTGCAGGCCGACTTGCCCAAGCCGCTGCCGCCGGTCCTGCACCCGGGCACGATGCAACCCCTCGGGCCCGACGATCTGGCGCCGCTGTTTCCGATGGCGCTGATCCAGCAGGAAGTGAGCACCGAGCGCGAGATCGAGATTCCCGAACCGGTACGCGACGTCTACCGGCTCTGGCGGCCGACACCGCTTTTCCGAGCCCGACGGTTGGAAAAGGCGCTCGGCACACCGGCGCGAATCTTCTACAAGTACGAAGGTGTCAGCCCAGCCGGCAGTCACAAGCCGAACACGGCGGTGGCGCAGGCGTTCTACAACAAGGAAGCGGGCGTCAAGCGGCTGACCACCGAAACCGGCGCCGGCCAATGGGGCTCGTCGCTGGCTTTTGCCGGCCGGCTGTTCGACCTCGAAGTGCTGGTGTTCCAGGTGCGTGTCTCGTACGACCAGAAGCCTTATCGCCGCGCCCTGATGGAAAGCTATGGCGCCCGTTGCCTGCCTTCGCCATCGACCGAGACGCAATATGGCCGCAGCGTGCTCGAGAAGGATCCGACCCATAGGGGCAGCCTCGGCATTGCGATCTCCGAGGCCGTCGAACTGGCCGCGCAGCGCACCGATACGAAATATGCGCTGGGGTCCGTGCTCAATCACGTGTTGATGCACCAGTCGGTGATCGGCATCGAGGCGATCGAGCAGATGCAGCAGGCCGATGCGTATCCCGACGTGATCGTCGGTTGCACCGGCGGCGGGTCGAACTTCGCCGGCATTGCGTTCCCGTTCATCGGCGCGGGGCTGCGTGGTGGCGCCAAACCCCGAGTCGTCGCGGTCGAACCCGCAGCATGCCCGTCGCTGACGCGGGGACGCTATGCATACGACTTCGGCGACACGGCCCATATGACACCGCTGACCAAGATGCACACGCTGGGTTCGACGTTCACACCCCCGGGCTTCCATGCCGGTGGTTTGCGCTATCACGGCATGGCGCCGATGGTTTCGCATCTGCGGGCGCTCGACCTGATCGAGGCTGTCGCCTACCACCAGGTCGAATGTTTCGCGGCCGGCATCCAGTTCGCTTCCGCCGAAGGCATCCTGCCCGCGCCGGAGGCCAATCACGCCGTCAAGGGTGCGATCGAGGAGGCGCTGCGATGCAAGCGCGAGGGTCGGGCCGAAACGATTCTCTTCAACCTTTGCGGCCACGGGCACTTCGACATGCAGGCCTACATCGACTATTCGGCGGGCAAGCTCACCGATCAGCAGTACGACGAGTCGGAGCTGGCGATGGCATTGGCAGGATTGCCGAGCGTGCCGGAACCGGCGTGAACAACGAAAGGTAGGCAGGCAACCGGCGACGCGTTGCCACGAGGCCGATCACGTCGAGACACCGTGATCGGCCCCGTTCCTGTTCCGGATCGCGCAGTAGAGAGTCATACGAACGGAACGAATGTGGCATCGGGTCGAATGAACCCGGGTCGGCCGGCGGCCGGGTGTCCACAAGTTTGAGGATGCGCAACGTCGTTCGCTGCGCGCACGCTCCACTGCGGACTCGTCTGAACACGAGCAAGCGTGTCAGGCGTCGATGCATCGGGAGACCTCGTGAGATCGACGGATCTCGGCAGCCGCATCGCCGACGCACGCGAGGGCGCCCGACAATCCCTTGAGCGAGAATCATCGTGCCGAACGACACCAACCCGATCGACACCGCGCCGGCGGATCGATTCTGCGACGTCGTGATGAAAGGCGGCATCACCAGTGGCGTCGTCTATCCGCAGGCCATTCTTGAGCTGGCCCGGTCGTATCGTTTCCACAGCATCGGCGGTACGTCCGTCGGCGCGATTGCCGCCGCCTTGACCGCCGCCGCGGAATACCGTCGCCGCAGTGGCTCCATGGGCGGGTACGCGGCGCTGGGTTCGCTGCCGGCAGAGCTGGGCAAGGATGTCGGCAGCCGGACAAGACTCGAATCGCTCTTTCAACC
>JBGSTN010000437.1:0-3219 GCA_041736455.1 Burkholderiaceae bacterium
CATCGCCCAAGTGGCCGGCGCCATCCTGAGCGAGGACGCGCTGGTCAAATCGCGGCTGCAGGAGCAGGAAACGATCCGGGTTCGATTCGCCGAAGACGGCGAGCGGCTCAAGGTGCTGCTCGAACGCCAGGCCGAAGCGGACCGGCTGGCGGGCTAGGACGTTGGCGGGCCAGGCCGTTGGTGGGCCAGGTCGTTGGTGCGCTAGGACGCTGGTGCGCTAGGACGTTGGTGCGCTAGGACGCTGGTGCGCTAGGACGCTTCCTGCGCGGCTTCACGCAACAACTCGTTGATACGCTTCGGATTGCCCTTGCCGCCGGTCGCCTTCATCACCTGGCCCACCAGGGCGTTGAGTGCCTTGTCCTTGCCGGCACGGAATTCTGCCACCGACTTCTGGTTGGCGGCGATGACGGCCGCGATGGCTGTCCGCAGCGCACCTTCATCGTTGACCTGACGCAACCCCTTTTGATCGATCAGCGCATCGACCAACGCAAGCGCGCCGACCGGGTCTTCGGCCTGGCCGCGACGAGGTGCCGATTCCGCGTCGGCCGACGTTTCGGTTGCCGGCGATCGACGAGACCACAAGTCGGCGAACAGGTCCTTGCCGACCTTGCCTGAAATGGTTCCGTCAACGACGCGTTGCACGAGGGCCGCCAGCAATGCCGGACCGATCGGTGCGCGCACCAGCGGGATGTCATCGCGATTGGCCGCCGCAGCCAGATCGCTCATCATCCAGTTGACCAGGGGCTTGGCCTGCGCCAGCGGATCGGCACTGGATGCCACCGCACGCTCGAAGTAGCTGGCGGTATCGCGGGTCGCCGTCACCAGACCGGCGTCATAGTCGCTGAGACCGAAACGGGCGATCAGCCGCTCGCGCATCACGCCGGGCAGCTCAGGCATCGCTGCGCGCACCGCCGCGATCCAGCTGCTGTCGATGACGAGCGCGGGCAGATCGGGATCCGGGAAGTAACGGTAGTCGTGCGCGTCTTCCTTGCTGCGCATCGATCGGGTCTCGTCGCGGTCAGGATCGTAGAGCCGCGTCTCCTGCACGACCCGACCGCCGTCTTCGAGCAGATCGATCTGACGACTCACTTCGAAGTCGATCGCCCGTTCGAGGAACCGGAACGAGTTGAGGTTCTTGATCTCGCAGCGCGTTCCCAGCGGCGCGCCGGGCCTGCGCACCGACACATTGGCATCGCAGCGGAACGAGCCCTCCTGCATGTTGCCGTCGCAGATGCCCAGCCAGACGACGAGTGCATGCAGCGCCCGCGCATAGGCGACCGCCTCGGCCGAAGAACGCAACTCGGGCTCGGTGACGATCTCGAGCAGCGGCGTGCCGGCCCGGTTGAGATCGATGCCCGACGCATCGGCGAAGTCTTCATGCAACGACTTGCCCGCGTCTTCTTCGAGGTGTGCTCGCGTGAGTCGGACGGTCTTGAGCGTCGCATCGCCCGGGACCGCGAAACTGACGGTACCGCCGGAGACCACAGGCGTCTCCATCTGGCTGATCTGGTAGCCCTTGGGAAGATCGGGGTAGAAGTAATTCTTGCGGGCAAATACCGAGCGCACGGCGACCTGCGCGCCGATGGCCAGGCCGAAACGGATCGCGCAGGCGACCGCCTCGCGATTCAGCACGGGCAGCACGCCGGGCAATGCGAGGTCGACTGCGCAAGCCTGACGATTCGGCTGCGCACCGAATGCGGTCGACGCGCCCGAGAAGATCTTCGAACGCGTCGCCAGCTGCGCATGGGTCTCCATGCCGATCACGATTTCCCACTGCATGCCTGGCCCGCCCCCTCTCTCGTTGCTCGCGATCAGCGCGCCGCGTCGGCACAACCGCCGCTGCGCGGATCGAACATCACGGGCCAGGCCTTGTCGTAGACACCCGCCGTGCATGACTTGGTACAGCCGTTGTGCGCAAGCGTGATGCGCCGGCTGTCGGACCACATCAGCAGCCGACAGCCCGAGCCGTCACGCGCGAGCATCTCGATGCTGGGCGAGGTCTTGGTCTGGCGGAAGGCGGTGCCATCGAACGCGCAACTGCCCTTGCGACCGATCTTGATCTTCCAGACCAGCGACTGCACCTCGCCGTCGAGGATCTTCACCTGTGCATCTTCAGCGAAACCGTCGACCTCGGTCTGCTTGCAGCTGCCCACCAGGTTGATGCCGCGCGCCGAACCGACCGGGGCCGGTTTCTCGGGCGCGGGTTTGGTCGCGCTTTCACCGGTCGTTCCGCCCTTGATGAATGGCGGCAGGGGCACGCTGGAGCATCCCACGATGACGATCGCCACGGTCAGCGTCGCGATTCTTCGGATCATGCGGCCGAAGCCAGGCCTGTCTTGTCTCATTCACTCTCTCCCCGGAGATTGTTTGTGCCAGTCGGTGGCTTGTTGGTATCGATGCGCCACATTGAGCAGGCGTGCTTCTTCGTTGTAGTTGCCGATCAGCTGCAGTCCGATCGGCCGGTTGCCCGCGCCGAAACCGGCCGGCACGGAAATGCCAGGCAGCCCGGCCAGCGAGGCAGGCAGCGTGTGGATGTCGGCGAGATAGTTGCTCACCGGATCCTGCTTGCGTTCGCCGATCGGCCACGCTGTCGTGGGACAGACCGGACCGGCGAGCAGGTCGACCTGCCTGAAGCAGGCCTGGAAGGCATCGGCGAGGCGACGACGCAGGCGCTGGGCCTGCCGGTAGTAGGCGTCGTAGTAGCCGTGTGAAAGCACGTAGGCGCCGATCAGGATGCGGCGCTTCACTTCGTCGCCGAAACCTTCGCCGCGTGTGCGGCAGTACATCTCGTCGAGATCGGCATGATCGGGCGTGCGATACCCGTAGCGCACACCGTCGAAGCGCGACAGGTTGCTCGACGCCTCCGCCGGAGCGATCACATAGTACGCGGCGATCGCGAGCTGCGTATCGGGCAGATGCACTTCGACGAGCTCGGCACCCAGTGCGGCCAGCTGGTCGAGTGCCCGCTGCACCGTCGTCCGGACTTCGTCGGACAGACCGGCGGCGAAGAACTCGCTCGGCACGCCGATGCGCAGCCCCGCGTTGTCATGCTCGAGCGCTGCCGAATAGTCCTCGCCCGGTCGTTCGAGACTCGTCGAGTCGCGCGCATCGAAACCCGCCATGGCACTGAGCAGCGGTGCGCAGTCCTGGGCCGAACGCGCGATCACGCCTGCCTGATCGAGGCTGGAGGCGAATGCGATCATGCCGTAGCGCGATACC
>JBGSTN010000369.1:0-5548 GCA_041736455.1 Burkholderiaceae bacterium
CCCGCTCGTCCGGCAGCGGCACCTCGACAAATCCGGCCAGTGCATCCTGCTGCGCCTGCGCGAGTTCGGCCATGAATTGCAGGAACTCGCCCATCGCATGGTGACGCGAGAGCTGCCGCAGTCGCATCGCGCGTTCGGCGAACACGAGGGCGCGCGGCGGCGGATGCAGGAAGACCGTCTCGCCGCCCCCGCGGGCGGCGATTTCCTCGGGCGTCATCACCCGGACGGAGGCGGTCATCGTCACAGTCTCACTTCCCGCGCGTCATTTCACGGTGCCAGAGGGCGTGGTGCTGTTTCGCCCACGATTCGGTGACGGTGCCGCGCGTCATCGCACGCGTCGTGCCTTTCACCCAGAACGCGGCATAGACGTGCATCACCGTGGCCAGGATCAGCACGACCGCCGATACCGCGTGAAGCAGCACCGCGATGCGCATCGCCTCGATCGGAAAGTAAGGCGCGAACCACGGTCGCCAGAACATCACGCCCGTCACGACAAGCACCATCATGCTGAGTGCCATCGCCCAGAAGCCGCCTTTCTGCCCCGCGTTGTACTTTGCCACCGGTGGCATCGACGACTTGTCACCACGCAACATGTCGAAGCTGTGGCGGCGCCATTCGCGGTCGCCTTCGGTGAACAGATTGGCCCGCCATAGCCGCACGAACAGCGCGAAGAACGACACGAACATCACCACCCCGAAGAACGGATGCAGGATGCGCGACCATTGACCGCCGCCGAACAGGTTGGTGAAGAAGTAGAAGGCCGGGTGGAAGAAAGCCAGCCCCGTCAGGCCGGCCAGTACGAAGAACAACGCGATCACCCAGTGATTCATGCGCTCGCGCTCGTTGTAGCGCAGCAGGACTTTCTCGGCCATCACGCTTTCTCCTTCTCGTCGGACTTCTCGTCGGATTTGTCTTCGATCGGGCCGACCTTCATGTAGTGGAAGAAGCCCGTGACCACGGCACCGATCATGACGGCAACAGCAAGAGGCTTGGCGACCCCTTTCCAGAGCGCCACCATCGGGCTGATCGTCGGATCCTTGGGCAGGTCCACCAGTTCGGGCCGGTCGGCATGCTTGAGGACGTACATCACGTGCGTGCCACCGACGCCCTGCGGGTTGTAGAGACCCGCCTTCATGAAACCCCGTTCCTGCAATTCGCCGGCCCGCTTCTCACCATAGGCCACCATGTCGTCCTTGGTGCCGAAGCCGATCGCACCGGTCGGACAGGTCTTCACACAGGCCGGTTCGAGTCCGACTTCGACACGATCGGAGCACAGCGTGCATTTGTAGGCCTTGTTGTCCTTGCCGCTGATGCGCGGCACATCGAACGGGCAGCCCTTGATGCAATAGCCGCAGCCGATGCAGTTCTCGGAGATGAAGTCGACGATCCCGTTGGCGAGCTTGACGATGGCCCCGGGCGCCGGACAGGCCTTCAGGCACCCCGGGTCTTCGCAGTGCATGCAGCCGTCCTTGCGGATCAGCCATTCGAGATTGCCTGCCTGCGGCTCGACCTCGAAGAATTTCATCACCGTCCAGGAGGTCGGCGTGAGGTCGCTGGGGTTGTCGTAGACGCCGACATTGGTACCGACCTCGTCGCGCAGGTCGTTCCAGTTCATGCACGCGACCTGGCACGCCTTGCAGCCGATGCACTTGGACTCGTCGATGAGCTTGGCGACCTGCGGCACCGCCGACCGCACCTGCGGCGACGGCGTCGTGGTGGCCGAGCGATTGAGAAAGTTCTGTGATTGCAGCGTGGACATGGTCACCCTCACACTTTCTCGATGTTGACGAGGAACGCCTTGAACTCCGGCGTCTGGGAGTTCGCGTCACCGACGAACGGTGTCAAGGCATTGGCCAGGTAGCCGTTCTGTGTCACGCCCTTGAAGCCCCAGTGGATCGGGATGCCGACGTGATGCACCGTCTGGCCATTGCAGTCCAGCCCCTTCATGCGCTTGGTGACGACGCAGGCCGCGATCACCTCGCCCCGGTTGCTGCGCACCTTCACCTGGTCTCCCTGCTTGATGCCTTTTTCGCGAGCCAGGTCCTCGCCGATCTCGACGAAGGGCGCCGGCTGCATGATGGCATTGCTGCGCGCGTGCTTGGTCCAGTAGTGCAGATGTTCGGTCAGGCGGTAGGTGGTTGCTGCGTAGGGAAACTCCTCCTTCTTGCCGAACGCTTCGAGGTCGCCCTTGTAGACGCGCGCGGCGGGATTGCTGGTGGCCTTCGGATTGGTCGGGCACATCAGGTTCACACCGACCGGCGTCTCGAAGGGCTCGTAATGTTCCGGGAACGGGCCTTCTGCCATGCCCATCGCGTGCAGCCTCGCGACCCCCTCGGGGGTCATGATGAACGAGCCCACGCCCTGGTCCGGCGCAGCGTCCGGGCGCATGTCGGGCACGTCGGCGCCCCCGGCCCAGCTGCTGCCGTTCCAGGCGAGGTACTTGCGGCTCGGATCCCACGGCTTGCCGTCCTTGTCGGCACTGGCGCGGTTGTAGAGGATGCGGCGGTTGGCAGGCCATGCGTAGCCCCAGTTCGGGAATACGCCGAGACCCGTCGGGTCCGAGTTGTCACGGCGTGCCGTGAGATTGCCGACCTGGCTCCAGCAACCCGAGTACAGCCAGTTGCCGCAGCTGGTGCTGCCATCGTCTCGCAGCAACCCGAATCCGGCGACCTGTTCGCCGGCCTTGGCGAGAACCTTGGGCGGCGCATTCGGGTCTTTCGGGTCGGGCGGTGCCAACAGGTCCGACAAGGCCTTGCCCGAAATTTCGCGCAGCAACTCGGCAGGCGACGGCACGTTGGCGTTGAGGTAGGGCCAGTTCAGTGCAGCCACCGGTTCAGGCAGCGTGCCGCCGTCAACGGCGTATAGCGCGCGGATCTTCTGGAACAGACGGGCAACGATCTCGCTGTCGACCTTGGCGTCACCCGGCGGGTCGACAGCCTTTTCCTTCCACGTCAGCACGCGGCTGCTGTTGGTGAACGATCCCGTCTCCTCCGCGAAGCAACTCGACGGAAACCGGAATACCTCGGTCTGGATCTTGGACGGATCGACGTCGTTGAGCGGTCCGAAGTTCTTCCAGAACTCGCTGGTTTCGGTCTCCAGCGGATCCATGATCACCAGGTACTTCAGCTTCGACAATGCGGCCGACAGCTTCTTCTTGTTGGGCACCGCGGCCAGCGGATTGAACCCCTGGACCAGGAAGCCGTTGACCTTGCCCTGGTGCATGCGCTCGAAGATGGCCAGCACGTCGTAGGCGCCATCGCGCTTGGGCACCCAGTCGTAGCCGAAGTTGTTCTCCTTGGTGGCCGCGGCGCCGTAGTAGGCTTTCATGAGGCTGACATGGAACTTGGGGAAGTTCTGCCAGTAGCTCATCTGGTTGGGGCGAAGCGGCTTGAGCGCACGTTTGCTCAGGTACTCCTCGAACGTCGGGTCGGCCTCGGTGGGCGCACCCATGTAGCCGGACAACGTCTCGGAGTACGCACACATGTCGGTGATGCCCTGCACATTGGCATGGCCGCGCAGCGCGTTCACACCGCCACCCGGCCGACCCATGTTGCCCAGTAGCAGTTGGATCATCGCCATCGTGCGGATGTTCTGGCTGCCCACCGTGTGCTGCGTCCAGCCCAGCGCGTACAGGATCGTCATCACCTTGTTGGGCGCCGAGGTCTCGCCCATCGCCTGGCAGATCTTGAGGAACACGTCCTTGGGCGTGCCCGTGATCTTGCTGACCTGCTCGGGCGTGTAGCGGCTGTAGTGCGCCTTCAGCTGCTGGTACACGCACAAGGGGTCCTGCAGCGTCTCGTCGACCTTCACGAAGCCGTCGTCACCTTTCTGGTAGCCCCAGCTGGCCTTGTTGTAGGCGCGCTTGGATTCGTCGTAACCGCTGAACAGGCCGTTGTCGTACTTGTAGTCCGGCTTGGTCAGGAAGCTGACGTCGGTGTTGAACTTCGCGTAGTCGAGATGGATCTTGTCATTGCTGAGCAGATAGTTGATCACCCCGCCCAGGAAGGCGATGTCGGTACCCACGCGTATCGGCGCATAGATGTCGGCCACCGCCGCACTGCGCGTGAACCGCGGATCGACCACGATCAGCTTCGCCTTGCGCTGCTGCATCGCTTCCACCGCCCACTTGAATCCGCAAGGGTGGGCTTCGGCGGCATTGCCGCCCATGATGAGGACGAGATCGGTGTTCTTGATATCCGTCCACGAATTCGTCATTGCACCGCGACCGAAAGTCTGGCCCAGACTGGACACAGTCGGCGCGTGTCAAATGCGTGCTTGGGTATCGAGTGCGACCATCCCGAGGCCGCGAGCGACCTTGACGCTGAGATAACCGGATTCGTTGGAAGCGGCAGACGAGATCAGGAAAGCCGAGGTGTTCCAGCGGTTGACCGTGATGCTCTTGCCGTCCTTTTCGACCGTCTTGACGAGGTTGGCGTCGCGGTCGGCCTTCATGTGCCTGGCCACGCGGGTGAGCGCTTCGTCCCAGGAGAGGTTCTTCCACTCGCTGGCACCGGCTTCGCGTACCTGGGGCAACTTGACGCGGTTGGGCGACTGGATCATGTCCATCACGCCGGCGCCCTTCGGGCACAAGGTGCCCCGGTTGACCGGGTGGTCGGGGTCGCCCTCGACGTGGATGATGGTCGACTTGACGTTCTTGGACTTGTCGCCCAGCGTGTACATCACGAGCCCGCAACTCACCGAGCAATAGGGGCAGGTGCTGCGCGTTTCGGTCGTTCGAGCCAGCTTGAACTGTCGCGTCTCGGCGATTGCCGCCGTGGGCGAGAAGCCCATCGCGACGAGGCTGGAACCGACCAGCCCCGCTCCGCTGACCCGGAAGAATTGCCTCCGGTTCATGTCCATCGATCTTGTCTCCACCGAGCCTTGGGCTCGAACGATTCACGCCTGCCTCCGGGCAGGACTGGGTCTGATACGTCTTCTCTGCGAACGATTGCCGGCCGATTGTCGCACGAAGCGAAAATACGGACCAACCGACGTGATTTGTCGTGACAGGAACGTCGACATGGGCCGGCCCCGCGATCAGCCGGGGCGGACCCAGCGCCAGTCGCGTACCTCGGGCAGGTCGTCGCCATGTTCGGCGATATACAGTTTGTGACGATCGATGCGGGTCCAGTAGCGCGCCGTAGCACGTTCGACCTCGCCCGCCAGCTTGGGCACGCGTCGGAATACATCCAGAGCCAGCTGATAGCGGTCGAGGTTGTTGAGCACGACCATGTCGAAGGGCGTGGTGGTGGTGCCTTCCTCCTTGAAGCCACGCACGTGGATGTTGCCGTGATTCTTCCGTCGATAGGTCAGCCGGTGCACCAGCGCGGGGTAGCCATGGAACGCGAAGATCACCGGCCGGTCGGTGGTGAACAGAGCATCGAAGTCGCCGTCGTCCATGCCGTTCGGATGTTCCGAAGACGGCTGCAACGCCATCAGGTCAACCACATTGACAAAACGCACGCGCAGATCGGGCGCATCTTCGCGCAGCAGCATCACCGCGGCAAGGGCTTCCAGTGTCGGCACGTCGCCGGCGCAGGCGAGCACG
>JBGSTN010000514.1:0-2398 GCA_041736455.1 Burkholderiaceae bacterium
CGCGAAACGCCCCGCGGTCGACTCCCGGCCGGCGAAGCGATCGTCTGGGCCGTGCACAGGGGGGAACTGCTGCCGATCCATGTTCGAGTCGGTCGCGAGGATTCGGGCTCATTGATCGTCAACGAAGTGCGCACGCCGCTCAATGGCGCGATACCACGCCAGGAGTGGGCCACGTTGAACCACGATCAGCGGGCGCGGATCCGGCGCCAGACCGAGTTCCGCGGTGCTGCCGGAAACCAGTTGCTGTTCACCGACACACCGCTGCTCATACGGCCGACTTCCAGACTTCATGCCGGCGATCCCGGCGGTTCATCATGACACCTCACCACTCAGAAGCAACGGTCGTGGCAGGACAGGCTTCGACTGCGGCGACCGCCGGGAATGCGACGGCGATCGCCGCCGCGTCTATCGCCGCCTCTACTCATGCCGGACCCGCGTTCGCTCCCGTGATGCAGACTCGCATTCGCGAGTTCTTCCGGGCGCCGGAAACGGCGATCGAGTCGTTGGGCGTGATCGAAGGGGCGGCTCAGAAGACGCTGCAACTGCTCGACGATGCCAGCGGCAGCACACAACGACTCAATGAATTGAACCGCAGGCTGGTTCCGCTGATCGCCCGCTTCCGTACACCAGGCAAGGCGGGTCGGATCATGCGCTGGTTCACCGGTGACGATCAGGTCAACGAACTCGGCTTCGGCGAGGTGCGCGACGAGGTGCAGACCTGCGCAGAACTCGGGTTGATGGAGACGGGTAGCCTGCGACGTGCCGCCGAAGCGCTGCAGCGCGACCACACCCGTGTCGACAAGGACATCGCCGAGATCGAGGCGGCTATCACCCTCGGCGAGGCCGTGCTTTCCGAACATTGCGCACGGTCACGCGCAGCGAGCGGACTGCCCGCCGATACCTGGCAGCGGCTGTCGCGCCGGGTCGGCAATCTCGAGGCGATGGCCACTGCGTTGCGGTTGACACAGGGTCAGTACACCCTCGCTGCCGAACACGCGCGCACGGTCATTGCACGCTTCGATGAAATCCGCACGCTGCTCATCCCGATCTGGTACCAGCGGATGGGCTTCGAACTGTTCGCCCGCCGAGTCGGCGAACCAGCCACCACCAGAAACTCGACCACTTCCTAGAGCCCGGAAAACCGACCATGGTCATGACCGCTATGCCGTACGAGCCTGCGCCCGACGATGCCACGAGACAGTCGTCCGATCTTGTCGCAAGTCCCGTGACGCGTGGCAACATGACCACCGCCGTCCGACCGGACCTCGCATCGGCAGGCCATACGGTCGCTGTGCAAAGCCTGGTCGCGGGACTGGTGGACGGGGAATTGGAAAGCATCCATGCGTTCGGTCGCGAGATCTGCGTGCATGCGAGTGCGCATGCCGACGAGATCCTGGCTCAAGTCAAAGGACGTGATCTCGAGCTGATCGGCGGCAAGCTGGGCGAGATCGTGACGACAGCGCGCAGCCTGAACCTGAATGCGCTGTCCGCGCGGCGTTCGAACATACCACTGGTCGGTGCGCTGCTCGACCGCCTCAGGCTGAAGGCCGGTGAAGTCTCGCAGCGATTCGACGACGTACGTGCGCAGGTCGATGCGCTGATCGTCGAAGTGCAGCAGATGCAGCATGGGCTCATCGAGCGCAATCGCCTGCTCGAGGAATCGTTCGCTTCGGTGCGCGAGGAACACGATCTGCTCGGCCTTCATATCGATGCCGGAGAGGGAGCGTTGAAAATTCTGCGGGATCGCCTTCAGCATTGGCCGGGCCGCCATCCGGAGGCCGACGCCATGGCGCACCAGAAGCGCCACGATCTGCAGTCCGCGATCGATTCGCTGGACAAGCGGATCGCCGACATGCGCGCGCTGCAGCATGCATCGCTGCAGCAATTGCCGATGATCCGGATGGTCCAGGCGAACAATCGGATGCTGGCCGAAAAGTTCCACACGATCCGCGAATTGACCGTCCCTGCCTGGAAGCGCCAGTTCATGCTGGCGCTTTCGCTGAACGAGCAGCAGAGCGCGGTCAAGCTGGCGAACTCCATCGATGATGCGACCAATGCGTTCCTGCTCGAGAACTCGCGCCTGCTGAAGGACAACACGATATCGACTGCACGGGCCAACCAGCGTCTGGTGATCGACATACAGACCCTGCAGGCCGTGCACGACGGTCTGCTCGAGACCATGGACGAGGTGATCCGGATCAACGAGGAGGGCACGCGCCAGCGTGCGGCCATCAGTCACGATCTGCGTGCGATGCGCGAGAAGATGACCGTCGCCGACGTGAGGGACCATGATCGTCGAATCCAGGTCACGCGCTGATTCTCGCGCCCGGGCGCTGAGGTGGCGAGCGATCGCCACGGGCGCCCTCGTCGCGTTGCTCGGGGCGGCCGGTTTGCTGGC
>JBGSTN010000519.1:0-5876 GCA_041736455.1 Burkholderiaceae bacterium
GCCAGCAAAACGGCGCATGTCGCGCGCCTGCGCGCCATCGGGCATGAGTTCGAACTTGTAGGCTTGCAGTCGTTGCATGGTTCGAGAGAATGCCCAGCCATCGAAAACAGATGCCAAGCGGCGCACTGTTCGGGCCGGCTACTGAGCGAAAAATCGTAGAGCACACCTATTATCCAACCATTCCTCTGAACCGAAGCAGACTCAGCACCTAGGCCGAATGCAAGGACGGCTTCGCCGTCCGCACTCTTGACCCCGCCCTGAAGGACGGGGTTTGCCGTGCAACTGATCAATCGGCTTCGTTCGAAGCAAGAAACGGAGGTGAAAAATGCCTAAAGAGAATCCCGAAGTCACACCGGACGTCCTGCAGGCATTCGCCGATGCGTGGAACCGGCATGATGCCGACGCTCTCATGTCATTCATGACAGATGATTGTGTCTTTGAGTCGTCCGGCGGTTCTGAAATCTGGGGAACGCGCCATGTTGGTCGTGACGCCATGCGAGCCGGCTACACAGAAGTCTAGAACCGGGCACCGTCCTGAACAACGGCATCGCCAGTGCAAAATCAGGTGCAGCAGGTGCCGATTCCAACATTCGAGCGGAGAGATCATGGTTGCCCACCCAAAGCCCCGAACACACGAAGAGTACTTCGCTTGCCTGCCTGAAGAAGTGGCAGGCGTCTTGCGCCGCATCCAGCAAGACGTCCAGACTGCCCTTCCGGCGGCAGAACCGTGCATCAGCTACGGCATGCCTGCCTTCCGCCTGGGGAAAGTCTTCTTCTACTTCGCGGCATTCAAGAAGCACGTCGGCATCTACCCACCCGTACCGAACGGTTCCCCGCTTGACGAAAAGCTGGCGCCCTATCGCGGGCCCAAAGGCAACCTGTCTTTTCCGCTATCCGAGCGAATGCCCTACGCGCTGATCAAGCAGGTGGCACGCTCCTTGGCAGCCGAGTACGCAACAACCACAGGCAAGCCCCGGACGAGAAGTGCTGCCTGACCACCGCCGTACGGGGGGATTCCCTCAGATTGATGATGACAACCCGCGCGGATCTCGAGCACTTTTACGGAACGAGTTCCCGTTGGAGCACACCCTGATGCCCATCCCATCGTTCATGTCGACGCCGCTCCACGGCGCAGCTTGATTCGAGCGTCATGAACTATGCGGTGCTTCCCGTTGCCGAAGAGCACTTCGCGGCGCTTCACGAGGTGCTCGACCAGGTTGCCCGTGAGAAGCGCTATCTCGCGTTCACCCAGGCGCCTCCGCTCGAAGAGACGCTCGCGTTCCTACAACGCATTGTCGCCAACGGTCATTGTCACTTCGTCGCCCTTGCAGGCGAACGCGTCGTCGGCTGGTGCGATGTCTTGCCCACGCATGGCGAAGCCCGGTCGCATATCGGCCACCTCGGCATCGGCCTTGTCGCGAGCGCTCGCCATCAAGGCGTGGGCGCCCTGCTTTTGGAAGCTGCTCTCGCAAGATCGCGCGCGAAAGGCTTCACCCGAATCGAGCTGTCGGTACGCGTCGACAATTCGAATGCGAAGGCACTCTATGAGCGGTTCGGGTTCACCGTCGAGGCCAGGCAGGAACGAGCGATGCGCATCGATGGTCAATACCATGCCGCCTACGCCATGGCTTTGCTGCTCTGACGTGACGGCCGAACCGGTCGCCCTGGCTGCCGGTTCGTCGTCCAGACTGAAATTCCTTGCGCATACCTGTCGAAATCGCCCTGCACCATTCGTCTGTCATGGGCCAATGTACTGGCTTGTCACCCCGAACCCCAACGGAGAAGACGCCTTGACCAAGATGATTTTCGTGAGTCTGCCTGTCGCCGACCTCGACGCGTCGATGACGTTCTATCAGTCGATCGGTTTCACGAACAATTCTGACTTGACGGATGAAACGGGTGCCTGCATGGTCTGGAGCGAGGCGATCAACGTGATGTTGCTCACCCATGCGAAGTGGCGCACCTTCACGACGCGCCCTATCCCCCCGGCAACCTCGAGCGAGGTGGCCCTCAACTTGTCTTGCGACAGCCGCGAGTCGGTAGACGCGATGGCCGAGGCGGCAGCCGCAAACGGCGGTACGGCCGACATCAATTCGGTGCAGGATCTCGGCTTCATGTACGCCCGAGACATGCTGGATCCCGACGGCCACGCCCTGGGGGCGATGTGGATGGACCCGGCGGCAATCCCCTCGGGCGAACAACAGAAATGAGGCTGCCATGACTTTGCCGCGAAGCACCGACCGAGCGCCGCTCGCCGTTGACGCCAGGCATCCGGACGGAGACACGAGATGACACGAGTGCGCGTTGAAAGCTTCACCATCTCGATCGACGGATACGGTGCGGGCCCGAATCAGGACATCGACAATCCGCTCGGCATTGGTGGGACGGATCTCCACCAGTGGTTGTTCCCGACTCGCACATTGCAACGGAACTTGTTCGGGAAGGACGGCGGCACGACCGGGGTCGACGATGACTACGCCGCTCGTGGCTTCGAGAATGTCGGGGCCTGGATTCTCGGCAGAAACATGTTCAGCCCCGATCGCGGCCCCTGGCCGGACATGAACTGGAAAGGCTGGTGGGGTGACGATCCCCCCTATCACGTCCCGGTCTTCATCCTGACGCATCATGCACGTCCGCCCATCGAGATGAAAGGCGGCACGACGTTCCATTTCGTCACCGGCGGCATTCGCGACGCGCTGGAAAGGGCACGCGAGGCGGCCAGCGGAAAGGACGTGCGCATCGGGGGTGGGGCCAACACCATCCAGCAGTATCTTCGTGAGGGCCTCATCGATGAACTGCACCTTGCCATCTCACCCGTGCTGCTCGGAGCAGGAGAACGGCTGTTCGAAGGAGTGGACTTGCGGGCTCTGGGATACGAATGCGTTGAATTCGTCGCATCGGAGAAGGCGACTCACGTCGTGTTGCGGCACCAAGGGCGCACAGGCGCCTGACATCCGGTTGCAGCGGGCGGCGTTACGTGTCGACGCTGAACGGGGCGCTGCGCATCGCAACCAGGAATGGGGGTCGAGGCAATGAAAGCGCAGGACGCAAGTCGAACGGCAATCGTGACTTCGCTCATGCGAGCGATACACACCCGAGCGGACCCCTGTCCGATCCATAGCGATCCCTGGGGAGATCGGATCGTTCCAAGCACGGCCTGGGCCAACTTCTACCAAATTGCGCGGAGTTCGAACCCGTTGCTCCCGCAGGGCGCCGATGAAGCGACTATCCGGTCCATCGTCAGCTACGGCCTGCGCAACAGTCCAGCGTATCCCAACGTCATCACCCGTTCTCGCTTCGCCGAGGACGCCCTGCGCCGGGCGGTTTCCAGGGGTATCCGGCAGTACGTCCTGATCGGAGCAGGGTTCGATAGCTACGCGCTGCGGGCGCCTGCCACCGATGGCATGTTGGTCATCGAAATCGACCACCCGGCAACGCAGTCGCTCAAGCGCCAATGCCTGGCGCAGTCGGGCGTCGCATTGCCTGATTCGACTCACCTCGTCGCCGCCGATCTCGCCATCGACGACCTGTCCACCGTGCTGAGAAAGTCGCCTCTGCGCGTATCGGAACCCGCCTTCTTCTCGTGGCTGGGCGTCACGATGTACCTCACCAGGGAAGCGAACTTCAACACGCTTCGGGCGCTTGCCGCGACGGCGGCACCTGGCAGTGAACTCGTTTTCGAGTACATCGACCAGGCGTTCTTCGCATCCGATATCGGCTCGACCGGTGCCGGACTGTCCTTGCGCCAGAGCGTGGCTGCATTGGGCGAGCCATTGGTATGCGGCTTCGATCCTGCCACGCTACAGCGCGATCTTGCGTGCGCGGGATACTCGTTGCTGGAAGATCTGCCGGACACTGACCTGGTGCGACAGTACGACCCTCAGGGTCTGAACAAGTTGCGCCCCGACGGCCTTGGCAGGATTGCGCTCGCGCGGGTGAACGGGGCAAACGGAGCGAACGGGAATCATAAGCATGATTGACGATGCCCCGACGTGCTCGATCTCGATCCGACTTCAAAGAACCACCACGGAGTTCGCCTTCGTGAGTGTTCCCGTCGCTGCAGAGCTCCTGCGGACGCAAGCTGATGGAACCGCACGTCTCGACGCCGCCGCGTTGGCGAAGCGAGCCATCGAGTTGGGCGAGGCGGAAAGCGTCGCCTGGCATCCGGAAGGAACGGCGTTGGCGCTCCACCCGATTCAAGTTGCGCCGCCTGGGGACAAGGCATGAGCCGCGCCGATGCGGTCTTGACGACGAGGCCCGGTTTACCGGCCTATCATGGCCATTCCCTCAACCAGACGACCAGACGAACGTGCCACGTCTACCCCCGGAGTGGGCAGGACATCTCGGATCCGGTGTCTCGCATCGCATAGGCAGCTGCCATGCCGACGGCAGACCAGAGGTCGGCCGTGGCCTGGCTTCACGCGCGTTGCCCGATGGACGGATCGAGTTGATTCTCAACGCCGAGGCTGGGCGTGAACTGCTCGTGGCGGTGCGCGACACGCGGCGCATTGCTTACGTGGCCACGCAGCCCGATTCCAACCGTACGCTGCACGTCAAGGGAATGGACGCCGAACTGATGACCGTCACGACCGAGCACATGGCCTTGCTCGCCGTCTCGCGCGACCGCTTCATTCCACGCGTGGAACCTTTCGGATTCAGCCGCGAAAGAATCATCGGCTTCTGGTTCGAGCTCGGCATCGAGAACCTCGCCGGCATTCGCTTCGGGCCTTGTGGCGCGTGGGATCAATCGCCCGGCCCTGGTGCCGGCCAGTCGATCGACCTGCTGCCATGACCGCCGCATCCGACCCGGCGCACGACGCTTCGTCACTGTACGCAGTGCGGCGCCTTCTCGAAGGCATCATCCCGCCGTCGATCTGCACGGTATCGGCCGACGGGATGCCGCACGTGAGCATGCTGTCGCACGCCGAGTACGTGGACGAACAGCACATCGCCCTCAGCTACCAGTTCTTCAATCGCAGCCGCGCCAACCTGCTGGCCACCGGCCGCGCCGCGCTGATGATCGAGGATCCCGTCAGCGGCGGGGGTGTCGTCCTGCAGTTGCGCTATCTGCGCACCGAGACCGAGGGTCCTATCTTCGAGCGTGTGCGCGTCAAGCTCGCGGGCATTGCCGCCCAGACCGGCATGGAGAAGGTCTTCCATCTCCGTGGCGCCGACATCCATCGCGTGGAGTCGCTGCGCAAGATCGAGCCTCTGCGAGCGTTGCCCGCGATCGCAGCACGTTGCGATCTGGCTGCGGGCGTCCGTCGCCTGAGCGGGCGACTGGCAGAAGCCCCCGACCTGGCGGCCCTGCTGCAGGCATTCACGTCGGGCCTGGTAGACGAGCTGAAGATCGACCATGCAATCGTCTGGATGCTCGACGAGGTGCAGCAGAACCTCTACACGTTGGCCAGCATCGGCTATGCGCAGGCCGGCACCGGCGCCGAGTTGCCGCTGGCCGACACCGGGCTGGTCGGCGTCGCGCTACGAGAGAACGTGCCCATCCGCATCGGACACATGAGCACGATGGTCGGTTATGGTCTTTCCTGGCGTGTGAAGGTCGAACAGTTGGGCCTGCAGGCGGTGATGGAGGAATCCATCGCGCTGCCGGGGCTCGCGCAGCCACGCAGCCAGATGGCCGTGCCGCTGCGCGCACGTGGACGCAGCGTCGGCGTGCTGCTGGTCGAAAGCGATCACGACTAGTTCTTCAGCTACGACGACGAGGACGCATTGTCCGCACTGGGCGCGCAGCTCGCCCAGGGACTGCTGGCCCTGCGGGGGGCCGAGATGCCGGATGCGGTCGGCACGACGCGGTCCATCTCACAGGGTGCTTCGTCGCCGGGAGCTTTGTCGCCGGATGCTTTGTCGCCTGGTGCTTC
>JBGSTN010000375.1:0-5263 GCA_041736455.1 Burkholderiaceae bacterium
GGCCGCATGCTGGCCGTGTCGGCACATTCCCGCCATCCGGAGGAGGCCACCGATCTGATTCGCGCACTGACCACGCCCGAGGAAATCCGACGACGCGCCATCGAAGCCGGATTTGCGCCCAGTCTGCCCGGACTGTACGAGGACGACGAAGTGCTCGCCGCGAATCCGCACTTCGGGTTGCTGGCCACGGCCTTGTCGGGAGCGGTCGCAAGACCATCGGCCGTGACCGGTGAGCGCTACGGGCAGGTATCGGCAGCGCTCTATACCGGCATCCACGCGATTCTCGCCGGCCGTCGCGACGTCGACGAAGGAGTGTCCGCGATTCGCGCGAGTCTCTGCCGCCCTGCCAACAGACTGCTTGCGTCCTGTCCCGCCGATGACTGAACGCCCGATCATGCGGCGTCTGCCACGGGATTCGTTGCCAACATCGACGGGTGCGGTGCGATGCGCCTGATCGAACGCCGCCGACGCGCTGCGCGCATGCTGCTCGCGCCGATGGTGCTGGTTCTCCTGCTGGTCGCTGGTTGGCCGCTTTTGCGCACCGTGTGGATGTCCTGCGCAACGATCCCGCGTGCGGGCGACGCACCTGACATCGGTGTCGTTGCCAGTGTCGGCGACGTCTGCGCCGGCTGGGCCAACTATCTGGTGGTTCTGACCGATCCGAACTGGTGGCTGGCGCTGCGCAACACGCTGGTTTTCACGGCCGGCTCGGTCGTGATGGAGACCGTGTTCGGTATTGCGATCGCACTCGCACTGGCGAGCGCGATGCCTGGTCGACCGCTGCTGCGCGCCGCCGTGCTGGTGCCATGGGCGATACCGACGACCGTGTCGGCGCAGATGTGGTCCTGGATGCTTCACGATGTGTTCGGCGTGATCAACCGCTGGCTGGTCGCGGGAGGCCTGCTCGACGATGGCATCGCCTGGACTGCGCAACCTGGCCTGGTGATGCTGACGTTGATTGCGGTCGATGTCTGGAAAACGACACCGTTCGTCGCCTTGCTGGTGCTCGCGGGCCTGCAGTCGGTACCGACCGACTGCTACGAGGCGGCCCGGATAGACGGCGTGTCGCCATGGCGTGTGTTCCGCAAGGTGACGCTGCCGCTCATCGCGCCCGCGGTGGCGGTTGCCGTGATCTTCCGCACGCTGGACGCGTTGCGATCGTTCGACCTGATGTATGTGATGACCGGCCAGAACGTGCAGACGATGACGCTGTCGCTGTATGTTCGCCAGTGGCTGGTCGACTTCCAGCAGACCGGCGTCGGCTCTGCGTCGGCAACGCTGACCTTCTTCCTGATCGCGCTCACGGCGCTCGCGATGATCCGCATCGGCCGCGTGGAGCTGGTCGACCGGGGAATACGATGAGCGCGGGCGCACTGTGGCGTCCTTCGGCCGACGCGAAGCGCGACCCGGGCAGGCCATCGTGACTCGGCGAGGCCGCAAGCTGCTGAAGGTTGCCGCCTACGCGATCACCGTCCTCGTGATCGTCGTCTACGCTGCGTTCCCTTTGTACTGGGCGATCGTCACGTCGCTGAAGACCGGCAGCGCATTGTTCGATGCGCAGGCGTGGCCTGCACGTCCGACGCTGGCGAACTACCGGGAGGTCCTGACCGACGCGGCGTTCGTGCGCAGCATCTTCAACTCGGCGCTGGTCGCCGCGGTGACCGTGCTCGTCGGCGCCGGCCTCGCGATCGGCGCTGCCTGGGCACTGGTTCGCTCGGACCTGCATGGACGACGGGCGCTGATGCTCGCGATCCTCGCGGTATCGATGTTTCCGCAGGTCGCAGTGCTGGCGGGCATGTTCGAGGTGATCGGCGCGCTGGGACTCTACGACAATCCCCTCGGCCTGAGCCTCGCCTATCTGATGTTTACCTTGCCATTCACGACCTGGACGCTCGCAGCATTCATGCGCCAGTTGCCGGTCGAACTCGAGGAAGCGGCCGTGGTCGACGGCGCCGGCCCGCTCAAGATCCTGCGCCGTGTGCTGCTGCCACTGCTGCGTCCGGCGCTCGTGACCACCTGCCTGCTGGCGTTCATTGCGGCCTGGAACGAATTTCTGTTCGCGCTCACGTTCACCGCCTCCGATCTGCGCCGCACGGTGCCGGTGGCGATCGCGCTGATGTCCGGGTCGAGTGAACACGAACTTCCGTGGGGCCTCATCATGGCGGCAAGCGTGATCGTCACGCTGCCGCTGGTGGCGCTCGTGATGGTGTTCCAACGCCGCATCGTTTCCGGGTTGACCGCCGGCGCGGTCAAGGGCTGACGCATGGCGCGACTGCAACTGCACGGCATCACGCGACGCTTCGGCACCACCGAGGTCCTGCGCGGCATCGACCTGGACATCGGCGACGGCGAATTCGTCGTCTTCGTCGGGCCGTCCGGTTGCGGCAAGTCGACGCTGCTGCGGATCATCGCAGGACTGGACGAACCGACTTCGGGCGAGTTGTTGCTCGACGACGAGAATGCGCTCGAGATGGAACCGCGCGAACGTGGCGTTGCGATGGTGTTCCAGAACTATGCGTTGTATCCGCACATGACGGTGTACGAGAACCTGGCCTTCGGTATCGAGTCGACGCGCCTGGACAGGGACCAGGCCGATGCGGCGATTCGTGAGGCGGCGACGATGCTGAAGATCACTGCGCTGCTCGATCGCAAGCCGAAGGATCTGTCCGGTGGACAACGTCAGCGAGTCGCGATCGGCCGTGCGCTGGTCAGGCGACCGAAGCTGTTCCTGCTCGACGAGCCATTGTCGAATCTCGACACCGCTCTGCGCGGACAGACCCGGGTCGAACTGGCTTCGCTGCACGAGCGGATGAAAGCGACGACGATCTACGTCACGCATGACCAGGTCGAGGCAATGACGCTCGCCGACCGGATCGTCGTACTCGATGCGGGCCGGGTGTCTCAGGTCGGCAGCCCGCTCGACTTGTACGACACCCCGGCGAACCTGTTCGTCGCCGGCTTCATCGGCAGTCTGAGGATGAACCTGTTCGAAGGCGAATGCGTCCGGGACGGCAATGGCGTCGCCGCGCGGTTGCGCGACGGCGCTAGACTGACGCTCGGCCCTGAAGCGAGCGTCCAGGACGGCGAACCCCTGACGATCGGCATGCGGCCGGAACATCTGCACATCGATGACAATGGGCCGATCCATGGTGAAGTCATGCGCATCGAACGTCTTGGCGACGCAACGCTTCTGCACGTCGGAATTGCAGCGAGCGAGATGATGATCGTTCGACTCGACGGCGGCGCACAGGTGTGCCGCGGCGATGTGCTGACGATTGCGCCAGATTGCGCTCGAGTGCATCTGTTCGGAGCCGATGGACGGCGACGATGAGGGCGATCCGTTCTCGCAGTGAATGCTTGCGCGTTCAATGCCGTCGATCACATGCGATCACCCGACTGCTTTTGTCCGGATGATTCGTGTGGTGCCGACTGGTAACGTGTCGACTGCATCGATCAGCGAGCCCTCGGCGCCACCGCGTGGGGGCACGCTTTTTGCCGACGTCTATCGGGACCATTTCCCAAACAGACGGAGGTAAGACAATGGGAGTTCAGGACACGGGCACCGCAGGCACGGCGGGCGCCGGGCCAGGCTCGATTCGCGATGCGACGCGAGACACGGTCGATTCTGTACGCCAGGAGGCGAGCCATCTCGCCGATCGTGCAACTGATGAGGGCAAATCGATGTTGGCGCGGCGCAAGGATGAAGCCGCACGCCGTGTCGAATCGGTGGCCGATGCGCTTCGCGGGACCGCTCGCGAACTCGACAGCAGTCAGCAGTCGGGTACGGGACGTTACGTCGACTATGCGGCGGAACGACTGCAGACACTGGGCCATCAATTGCGTCACAAGGACGTCGATTCATTGATTCACGACGCGCAGGATCTCGGTCGGCGCGCGCCGGGCGCATTCTTCGCCGGTTCGGTCGTGACGGGCTTCCTGCTTGCAAGGTTCCTGAAGGCATCGTCGGAGCGATCGGGTCCGCGAGGAGAATGGCGTACTGGGCGCGATGGCCGAGCAGGCGGATGGAGTGGCAGCGCTCGCACGGGCAGCCACGACGCCGGTGACCGGTATCGCGATGATCGATACCGCGGTGCCGGAACGCGCGACGATCGCGATGACCGGTACGACACCGGCGCATTCGCGACAGACACGCCGCATGGAGAGTTTCGTTCGACAGGCGCATCAGGCGTCGGCGATCCGACCGATCCCACTCATTCATCCGTGACCGGCGACGTATCGGGTGTTGCGCGGACCGGCGCTTTCGGCGAGCCTGCCGACTTGAATCCCCGCACGTCATCCGCATACTCGAGACCCAGCGAAGGAGATTCTCATGGCCGATGAGCGAAACGAGAAGTCGCTTGCCACCTTGTTCTCGGATCTGACTCGGGACACCGTCGAATTGATCCGCCAGGAAATCGCGTTGGCACGCGCCGACATCTCGCAGAAAGTCGGTACGGCGCAAGGTGCCCTCGCATCGATTGCCATCGGCGCAGCGGTGGTTCTCGCAGGACTTTTTCTGTTGCTCCAGGCCGCGGTCGAAGGACTTTCGATGGTGCTGCCACCGGAGTATTCCGCTTGGCTGTCGCCATTGATCGTCGGCGCGGTCGTTGCACTGGTCGGCTGGGCAATGCTCAATGCCGGCAAGGCAAAGCTCAATCCCGAGCATCTCGCGCCGCGGCGCACGATGGACTCTCTACGCCGCGACCGGGCGGTCGTCCAGGAGAAAATGCAATGAGTACTCACACGATGACCAATCGGGACGACATTCGGCGCCCCGAAGAGATCGAGAACGACATCGAGCGGACCCGTGCCGATGTAAGTTCGACGATCGATGCGATCCAGGAGAAATTGACCCCGGGCCAATTGATGGATCAGGCTCTGCAATATGTGCGAAACAGCGGCACCGGCGATTTCAGTGCAAATCTCGGGCGTACCGTGCGCGACAATCCAGTACCGGTCGCCCTGATCGGCGTCGGTATTGCATGGCTCGCAATGGGAGGAGGCCGCGGCCGACCCGATGCGTCGGCCTGGGACGAGGAACGTGCATTGCGCTCGTCGCGCATGCGGACCGCCGGTGGGATGTACGAAGACGACTATCTGGTCGATCCCGTGGACATGCCCTATGAGTCTGGTTACGAAGTATCCGTGGGTTCAACGATGCGCCCGCAGGCCGACGCGTCTCGCTTCGGCTCGGGGCTTGCAGACGATCCGATCGCCGACGATCATCCTGGCGCGGGCGAGCGCATGCGTGATGCAGTCGCCG
>JBGSTN010000581.1:0-2336 GCA_041736455.1 Burkholderiaceae bacterium
GCGGTCTATCTGGTCGGCGACATCCACAAGCAGGATTCGGTGGCGGCTCTGGTGCAGGTCAGCCGGCGCATCAAGTCGCTGCAGCAGCATCTCGCAGCGGCCGATGCGAGCGCGTATGCGACCGGGCACATCGTCACGACGATCACCGACGCGCTGACGACCCGCCTGATCCAGTTGGCCGAAGCGCAGTTCGGTCCGCCACCGGCCGACTTCGTCTGGGTCGCCGCCGGATCGCAGGCGCGCAACGAGCAGACCGCGATGTCCGACCAGGACAACTGCCTGGTGATCAGCGATGACTTCGTCGAAGCGGAGCATGGCGATTACTTCCGGTCGCTCGCACGGTTCGTCTGCGACGGACTCGCTGCCTGCGGCTATGTGCACTGCCCCGGCGGGATGATGGCGATGAACGACACCTGGTGCCAGCCCTGGCGAAACTGGGTGGACTATTTCGACCGGTGGCTCGGCAAACCCGATCCGAAGGCGCTGTTGCTCACCTGCGTGTTCTTCGACATGCGTGCCGTACATGGCCGTGCGGATCTGCTGGACTCACTGCGCCGTCACGTGCTGAAGCGCAGCCGCGGCAATACGCTGTTTCTCGCCCATATGGTGGGCAACGCCCTGCAGCATCGTCCGCCCGTCGGCCTGTTCGGCAACATCACGACGATTCGCAGCGGCGACCATGCCGGAACCATCGATCTCAAGCTGTCCGGCACGGTGCCGATCGTCGACCTGGCCCGGGTATTCGCGCTGGCCGGGGGCGTCGACGCGGTCAACACCAGCGACAGGCTCGAGCGCGCGGCCGTCAGCGGCGAGATCAACAACCAGAGCGCGCGCGATCTGAAGGATGCGCTGGAGTTCCTGAGCAGACTCCGGATCGCCCATCAGGCGCGGCAGACATCATCGGATCGCCAGGCCGACAATTTTCTCGCCCTCGACGAGTTGTCCAGTTTCGAACGCAGTCATCTGAAGCAGGCATTCTCGCTGGTGAACGGACTGCAGGGCATGCTCGGGCAGCGCTTTCAGGTCGGGCGTCATTGACACGAAACCGTCGATCGGTCAGTACTCGATGCGCGCGAGCCAGGCCTTGCGCGACGCCTCCCGCAGCGCCCCGAACGTACGAATACCCTTGGCCTCGAGCAACGGAATCATGCGCAGCAAAACTTCCGCAGTCACGATCGCATCGCCGAGGGCGGAATGCCGACCTCTGACCGGAATGCCGAAGCGTTCGGCGATGGCGTCGAGACCATGAGCCTCGTGCGCCGGATTCAGCACCGCGGACAACAACATCGTATCGACGACCGGCTGCTCGAAGACGAACCCCGTCACCGCCTCCTTCAACTGCAGAAAGCGCATGTCGAACGCCGCATTGTGCGCAACGAGCACGGTGTCCTGCGCAAAACGATGAAACGCCCCGAGGACCTCCCCGATCCGCGGCTTGCCGGCAACGTGCTCTTCGGTAATGCCGTGCACCCGTGTCGAAGCGGGCGGGATCGAACGCTCGGGATCGACGAGTTGTTCGAACGACTCGCTACGCAACAATCGTCCGTTGACGATCCGCGCGCCGCCGATCTGGATGATTTCGTCGCCAGCCGACGGGTCGAGTCCGGTCGTCTCCGTATCGAACACCGTGTAGATCAGCGCCCCCAATTGGCGATCGTCCAGTGAACGGAACGCATCGGACGGTGCGAACAGATCGAAATCGTAGAACTCCGGTCGGTCGTCGGTCGGCGACAGTACTGCCGGGTGTCGCGCGACCACCGGTTCGGCGTCGGCCGGTGCTGTGCGATCACACGAATTCCCCCGCGCATCCTGCGGCAGATGCAGCCGTATTTCCCCGGCGGATTGCCTGGCCAGTTCATCGACCCGGCTGGCCAGCGACATGATCTCGGCGCGTGCGGCGGATACGTGCTGAGCGCGCTGCGCAGGTTCCATCTCCGACGACTCGAGGGCATCCACGGCCGCCTGGATGATTGCCAGTGACGCGCCGCTTCCCTCGACGAGATCGGCCAGGAAGCGATCGCGCGCCACTTCGGCTTCGACGCGCTGCGTCACGTTCTCGAACATCAACATGAATCCCGCGCCGGCATCGGACCGGTCGCTCCCGTGGCTCCCGTGGCTCCCGTCGCCACTGTCGCCCCCGTCGTCTCTGTCGCCATTCGCTCGGACCGGCGCCATCTGCACGCGAAGCATCTGACCCGACCCTGCGCTCGCCACGAACTGAATCGACGGGCAAGGCTCCGACGCGTCGATCTGCCGTTGCAAATGTTTTCGGGCATCCAGGATCTGCGTCTCATCGATGATCGCGTAGATCGATCGACCGATGCCGATCAGGTCGG
>JBGSTN010000381.1:0-3026 GCA_041736455.1 Burkholderiaceae bacterium
TGGCGACTCTGGCCGCCACGGGCCCGACGGCCACGGTAACCGCCGCGGTTGCCAACGCGGCACCCGGCGCCAATGGCAGCGGTGGCAATCTGCTCACTCTGGAAGGAAGCTGGGCCACGAGCAATGGCACCGATGTGCCCAATGTGGTCGAGGGATCCCGTATCAACGTACCGGCGGGCGCGACACTGTTCACGCGGATGTCCGGCTCGATCGTCGCGGGCACGTCGTACCTGCTTTCCGCCGAGTCGAGCGCAGTGGGTGCGGTGATTTCCGTCTACCTGATCAATTCGGGCAACCAGGCGCTGAAGATCGGCGGTCAGACCATCTCGGGCAGTGATCAGGCCACGTTCACCGCGCCGGGCGATGTCAAAGGGTTCTACCTGTCGGTTTTCAACCCGACGGGCGCTGCCATTCAGGTCACGGCCGACCTGCGAGGCGTACCGGCTGCCGGACCGACGACACCTGTCACGCCACCCGTTGTCGGCGCTCCGGGGTCGAACGGCAGGCTGACACTGGATCCGACTGCGCCGGCGCCGCCGGCAACCGACGACCTTCGTCCCGTTGCGTACACGGAGCTGGTGCCCGGGGCGAGCGACGAATTCAACGGCACCTCGCTTGATCTCACCAAGTGGTGTACGCGCATGCCCTGGGGTGGTTCGGACATCGTGCTGGGTTATCCCGATGCCGAATGCACGAAGTGGCCCAGCATGGGCGTGGGCGATTTCGCACAGGAGCACGAAAACCAGCGCTTCCGCGAATTCAACGCGCTTGGCGAGCCGCTGCATGTGGTCAGTGGTGGCACGCTCAAACTCCGCGCCACGAAGACCAGCGCGCGGGAGTTTCAGCCCTACGAGTCTGCGGCGATCCGGAGCAAGTTCGCGTTCAAACCGAGTGGTACCGAAAGCTACTACATCGCAGCGCGTGTCTTCCTGCCCGATGTTCGCGGCACCCTGCCGACCGTCTGGTTGAACCCGGGCCTGGACGCCAGTCCCGACAGCGCCCCCGGCGGCGTTCCGCACACCATTCCCGAGATCGATATCTTCGAAGCCGCGCTCAACTATGAAGCGGAAGACAAGTTCTCGATGCACCAGGGAACCCAGGTCGACGGCGCGCAGACCGCTTCGGGCGTCACCGAGTTCACCTACGTCCATCCGCTATACAACAGGCAGTGGCAGTACTGGGACGGCACCACGGGCGGACAGAATCTGCGCGATCGCTGGGTGACCATGGGGACCGAATGGTCCGCCGACGAGGTCTGCTTCTACCTCGAGGGCCTGAAGACCAATTGTCAGGCTTACCAGTGGGTCATCAAGGATGGCAAGCCGGCTCATCCGGCAACGCTCATTGCCTACTACGCGATCGGTGGCAACTGGGCGGGGCGGACGGGTATCGACGACACGAAGTTCCCGTCCGAATTCCAGATCGACTACCTGCGCGTGTACAAGAAGAACTGATCGCTGCCGCACCCGGTCGGTGAAAGAGCGGCTCATCGGAGCCGCTCTTTTTTTGCGTTGCACGGTGAGCGGACGCACCACGAAACGCTGCTTGAAGCTCACCCAAAACAGGTTAATCCGCCCAAACCTGCCGCCGCGCGGCTTCGGCAGCGGTTAGACTCCGAGATTACTTCGGCGCCCCGGATTGCCGGGCGTTGAACCTCTCGGACCGATAGTGCGACCCATACCGTGAAGAAGCCCGCAGATTTGTCGATTCCCGCGGCACAAGCCCTGCTCGAACGTCTGGGCAGGCGAGATGAATCGGCCATGCGCGAGCTTCATGATCTGTATGCACGCCGGATATTCCTGTTCGCGATGTCCAGGGTGCGCAACGAGGAAATAGCCGAGACCGTCATGATCGATACCCTGTTCGAAGTCTGGCAGCACCCCGACCGCTTTCGTGGCGAGTCGCGTTTCTCCACCTGGTTGCTCGGGATTGCCAAGTACAAGGTGCTGAGCAGCTTCCGCGCTGCGGACGCGCCGCACGAGGATATCGACGACTACGCCGAAATCATCGAAGACCCCAGCGCCAGCGTAGTGGCCGCGATCGAGGCCCAGGAAGACAATCGTATCCTGCGCGAATGCATCGACAAGCTGGTCGATGCGCAGCGCGAGTGCATCGAACTGGTCCTGTTCGAAGGGCTGGCGCTGCTGGAAGTTGCCGCGTTGCAGAAGGTTCCCGAAGGCACCGTCAAGACGCGCTTGTTCCATGCCCGGAAGAATCTCCGGCTCTGTGTGCAAGATTCGCTGGCCGGTGCCTGAGGAGACGACGATGACTGACACCCGCTTCTCCACGCCGGTCGACCGTGACCATTCATCGGCGGCCGACATCGCGCCGTGGTACCTCAACGAAACGCTCAGCGACGATGACCGCGCCTGGTTCGAATCGACACTCGCCGAAGATCCTCGCGGAGCCGACGCCCTGGCATTCGACAGGCGCATTGCCGCGGCGCTGCAGCATCGCGCCGAAGAAATACCCGCCGACATTGGTTGGAATCGACTGCTCCAACGGATGCGCACCGAATCCGCCGCGCAATCGGCCTCGTCGACAGACCGCGTGCGGTCCGTCGCGGCTCCGGCTTTGGCAAATGGCGGCGCCGGCAACACGTTCGGCGAGCGGATCCAGGGTTGGCTTTCGTCGTTCTGGTCTCCCAATGTCGGAGCCGCGATGGCTGCGGTATTGATCGCACAGACGGCTGCCATCGGTTATCTCGTGAGCGAGCCTGGCGATTCGGTCTCCTATCGCTCGGTTGCCGACGTCAAACCCGAACCGGTCATCCGTGCGCTGTTCGTCGAGTCGATCACGGAAGCGCAACTGCGCGCGGCATTGCTCGAGAGCGGCCTGAACATCGTGTCCGGGCCGGATTCGGTCGGCCAATATCTGCTGATCGGTGAAAGCGATGCCGACCTTGCCGAGGCGGCAACGCGTTTGCGCGCCGCCGGCGTGGTCAATTCAGTCGCGCTGGACCAGCGGCCGGTCGCCCGATAACATGGACGGGCCATGATTCGCTCTGCCCACCCCACCGAAACTGC
>JBGSTN010000603.1:0-3575 GCA_041736455.1 Burkholderiaceae bacterium
CCGTGCCCGAGCGTATCGTTGATGAGCTTGTAGCGATCCAAGTCGATGTAGAGCAGTGCCAGCGGCTTGCGGGCGGCCAACAGCGAGGTCAGCAGATGGGTGATGTGGGCGCGGTTCGGCAGGCCGGTGAGCGGATCATGCAACGAGGCGTGGCGCAGCCGGCGTTCGGCTCGTGCGCGCTGCAGATAGAGCGACAGCGTACGCGAGAGCAGCGCCGCCATCTGACCGAGGAAGGCATCGTCGCGATAGCCCACGGGACCGAGGAAAAGCAGCGCGCTGATCACCATACCCTGCTCGTTGGCGATCGGTGCGACGAATGCTGCCTGGGCGCCGAGATCGGCAGCGTGGTAGCGACTGGCGAATGCCGGCTCCAGTGGCACGTTCGCGACCCAGAGCGCATTGCCCGATGTCCACGCACGCCCTTCGACAGAATCATCGGCAATCGGCAGGGGCTGCGACAGGCTCGCCACCATCTGCGAAAAGCCCGCCGATCCCCAGTGCTCGTGAACCACGCCCTGACCATGGCGCCGCGTCATCCGCAAGCCGCCGATCCAGGCCATCTTTCGGCATACGGCGACGATGATCGCGGCGACGACCAGTTCGGCGTCGTTCTGTTCACGCATGATCGCCGCGATATCGCCGTCGATCTCCAGAAGCATCCGTTGCTGCTTCTCGCGGGTGATGTCGTGACCTGTGCCACGGTAGCCGACGAACTGGTTGCGCTCATCGAAGACCGGGCGTCCACTCATCGACAGGTGATAGACACGTTCCGATTCGTCGAGTCGGTTGAACTCGAAGTTCTCGAAGGGTTTGCGCGCTTCGAGGAGTTGCCGGAGCATGTGCCAGTCGGCCGGGAAGGCTTCGACACGGGGCGCATCCCAACGGTAGCGCCCGATCGCGTCGCGTGCCCAGCTGCCGAGCACCGTGTCGACACTGTCGGACAGCCAGGTCACCCTGTGCTGTGCGTCCGATTCCCAGATCCAGTCCGAACTCAGATTGGTCAGGTCGCGAAACTTGGCTTCACTCGCGGCCAACTGGCGTTGCATCGCGCGAATGCCCGAGATGTCCTGCACCGTGCCTTCCAGTCGCACCGGTCGCCCGCGCTCGTCGCGGATCCGCTGTGCAATGCTGCGCACCCAGACTTCGCGCCCCGGGGCCACCCGATACCTGAACTCGATCTTGGCCGCGCCGCCGCTACGCAGCGTGCGCTTGTGCACGTCGTTCCAGCGACGCCTGTCATCGGGATTGATTGCTTCCATGAAGACGTCTAGCGTCGGTTCGCCATCGGCAGGCTCGCAGCCGAACACGCGAAAGGCACCACCGCTCCATTGAAGCGTGTTGCCATGCAGGTCGATCGACCACAGACCCAGGGCAGCCATCTGCTCGGCAGTTTCATGCTGCTTCTGCTGGAAGCGGAGATAGCGCAGCGTGCTCTGCGTGCTGCGCAGTTGCGCCCGCTGATCCACGAGCAGGCCGATGAATCCGACGAACAGTGCAACGACGGTCCCGATGCCTGCGGCCTGCCATGTCCATCGGGCCCACTGGGCACCCGCGATGGCGACCAGCACCGCACCGACGACGGCGGCAAGCAGCAACAGGCGGGCCACGGCACGGCGACGGTTGCGACGGTCGGCGTTTCGCAACGGATTCTGAGGGCGCATGCTCGAACTTGGGCAGGAGGTAACATCGATTATCGACTGGAATGATCGGGTCAGGCAGCGATGCCGGGCAATACACAACAAGCTGAAGGAGCACCTCACACCATGAGCGCGATCCACGGTGCCGATGCGCCGATGGCTTGGGTGATGCGTGGGTTGGCACAATTGGCACCGGGCTCGCCGGTGCTCGATTTCGCCTGTGGCGCGGGGCGCCACGCGTTGCTGGCGGCGCGTCAGGGCCTGTCGGTGCTGGCTGTCGACCGCGACGAAGCCGCATTGGAAACGTTACGAACTGAAACTCGAGACGTCGGCGCCGATATCGAGGTGATGCGGTGCGACCTGGAGTCAGGCGGTTGGCCGTTTGCAGACCGACGCTTCGCTGCGGTCGTCGTGGCGAACTACCTGTTCCGAAATCGCCTCGATGATCTTGCCGACCTCGTTGCGCCCGGCGGGCGGCTGATCTATGCGACGTTCGCAGTCGGCAATGCGCGCTTCGGTCGACCATCGAATCCCGATTTCCTGCTCGCCGAAGGCGAGTTGCTCGCGTTGGCGGCACGGCATTCGTTGACAGTCGTCGCCTATGAGGCCGGTGTGGATCCTGCGCCGCGGGCTGCGCAGGTCCAGCGGCTGCTCGCGTGGCGACCGGGGGTGCCCGAGTCCAGACCGCCTCTGGCATGAGCACGTCCCGTCAGGGCACCATGATGCCGAGCGTTGCAGTCGGCTAAAATGAACGCACATTCGAACCGACGCGAGTAAAACGCTCATGATCACAGGAAGCCTCTGCGCCATTGTCACACCCATGCATGAGGATGGCTCGCTGGATTTCGACAGCCTGCGCCACCTCATCGACTGGCATTGTGTCGAGGGTACGGCCGCGCTGGTTGTCGTCGGCACGACGGGCGAGTCGCCGACCGTCGACCCTGAAGAGCACATCGAGTTGATTCGTGTGTCCGTCGAGCATGCCGCCGGGCGAGTGCCGATCATCGCCGGGGCGGGGGCCAATTCCACTCGCGAAGCGATCGAGTTGACGCGCGGTGCGCATGCCCACGGTGCATGGGGCAGTCTGCAAGTCGTTCCCTACTACAACAGGCCCTCGCAGGACGGCCTGTACAAGCACTTCCGCGCGGTGGCGGAAGCGGTCGACATGCCCGTGATCCTCTACAACGTGCCGGGTCGGACCGTTGCCGACCTGTCCAACGACACGACGCTCAGGCTGGCCGAGATCCCCAACGTCGTCGGATTGAAGGACGCCACCGGCGATATCCCGCGCGGCACCGAGTTCATCTCGCGCATGCCGGAGGGCTTTGCGCTCTACAGCGGCAACGACGACTCGGCGCTCGCCCTGATGGCGATGGGTTCGCACGGCGTCATCTCGGTCACCGCGAACGTCGCACCAGGTGCGATGTCGGCCATGTGTCGCGCGGCACTCGCCGGCGACTGGGACAAGGCAAGGCGTCTCAACCAGCAACTGCTGCCGTTGCACCTGAAGCTCTTCGTCGAGGCCAATCCCATTCCCGTCAAATGGGCGTTGCAGCAGATGAGGCGCATCGACCCTGGCATTCGCCTGCCCATGACACCCTTGGCCGCCGCTCATCAGGAAACGGTGCGTGTCGCAATGAAGGCTGCCGGCATTCTGAGTTGAAATCGACTTGAAACAAGATCTGCGCTACTTCTTCTTCCTCATCACCGCTTCGGCAACACTCCTCGTCGTTGGCTGTGGCGGCGGTTCGCTGCTCGAGAGCAGCGTCGACTATGGGGCGGCCAAGACCCGCGCGCCGCTCGATGTCCCGCCTGATCTCGCGCGCCCCAAGCCCAACGATCGCTATGCGATTCCGGATGCCGGCGGGCAGGTGGCAAGTAGCGCGAGCAATGCAAGGGGACCGTCTGTCACCAGCGATCCGGCGCGGACTTCGCCCG
>JBGSTN010000609.1:0-21838 GCA_041736455.1 Burkholderiaceae bacterium
GCCGAAGCCAACGCCCGCGCCGGCTGGGGCGGCCTCCATACGCCGCACCTGCTGGGCGAAGCACTGTCGTGGCACGAGCGATTCGAACGCACTGGCAGCATGATGGCCTGAAGCATCCGTCGCCCGCCCGTAATCCTGAGCGCCCGCTTCACCTGGAGAATTGCCTTAAATGCCGCGAGGGGTCTCGATCGCCTTGGTCCGGGGAAAGTCCTGCCCTCGACGAGGGCGTCAAGCGGCATTCGAACCGGGGAACCGTGTTATCTGCGCCGATACGGTGCCACGTTCGATCAGCAACTCCCCCGCTGCGATCGGAAGTCGAAAGCGACGCGGCCCGGCACTCCCGGGATTGACGTAGAGCACCCCGTTGCGATGCTGCACTTCAGGCTTGTGCGAGTGGCCGTACACGACCACCTTGATGCCCTGCGCCACCGGATCGACGTCGAGGTCCGCGATGTCATGAACGATGTGGATCCGGACGGTATCGATCAGGATCGTCTCGGCATGACGCAACGCCGCCGCCCAGAGGCCTTCGTCATTGTTGCCTCTGACCGCCGTAACCGGCGCCAGCGTCGACAACTCGTCGATCGTCGAGGGATCGCAGATGTCTCCCGCATGGATGATGTGGCCACTTCCCCGAAGGAATTCGGCGACCGGCCTGCGCAGCAAGCCATGGGTATCCGAAATCAGACCTATGCGGATCATCGTGCATTCATGCCGAATGATGGTTGACTGACGGATCATCGCGCCCGATTCCGCGAAAGACGCTTCCCGTCGACACGGTCAGGCGCCGACTTCGTCGGCCACCAGGGAGTAGCTCGAACGGTAAAGGGCGAAGTCCGATTCGCGGGCGCCGTGATCAGGCAGGAAGGTGTCGCTCACGAGTCTCCTGGCGCATGACTCGACGGCACCATCGTCGTAACCAGTGACGATGATCGCAGAGTCGATGCGAAGGTCCGCGCCACGAATGCGTTGCTCGTTGGTCATCGGCGCAGCTGCCGCGCCGTGCAGCAAATGGGCACTGCCGAGCCCCGAAAGTTGCGGCAGGCCCGGAAGAAGTTCACCGAGCAGCCAATGGTTCAACGCTGATGCACGCGACTCGTCCGAGGTGAAGCGCACGAGCGCCGCAGCCCCTCCCAGACCGGGACCGACACTGCCGGCAACCGAGCAGAGCCCTCGGCGCATTCCACGATAGTGCGACATCATTCTCGTGGTCCATGGCGACGGATGGTTCAATCTGTCGAGATATGGCCCCGACGTGAGGACTCGAAGGCTTTCGACTTCATACAGCACCATGTAGCGAGGTTCGCCGTCGGTGGCCACCCATCTCGTTCCTCGGCGGAAACCGGGAATGGAAAGGCGCTCCGGGAGATGCTCGTGGGTATGCCAACGGTCGTGCTCTTCGAGCGCGTCCGGCGCGACGTCGAACGACAGGAGCATTGCTGCTGATCCGAGCAGGGGCATGGGCGTATTCCGTTGAATGGTGTGGGCGTTCGAATGGCCATTATCGTGTCTGTTCACCTGCCCGGGGAAGCGCTTGCCGGAAAGGCCGGACGTCACTCATGGAGTTCGTGCTCGGCCATCCCGTCCGGTTGCGCCGGCGCTGCACCATCCACGCGGAGTCTGCGGCGAGAATCGAAGTTACCCCCTCGTGCAGGCACCCGAGGCGCGAATGCGCTCGGGCCGGGACTTGCCACGGTCAGATCGTCGTAGATCACCTCGATGCCGCCACGCATGCAGTAGGTGCGGTCTTCATTCCGTCCTCCGCTTTCCGCGACAGTTCCGACCGCGGAGACAACATCAGGCGCCAGGCACGGGCAGGCACTCCATGACTTCGACCGCCTCTCCCGGGAAGATCGCGAAGTGCGGATGGTTCTCGAACAGGCTGGCGGCGGCCTCGTGCGACTCGGCAGACACCACGACGTAACCACAGATGTCGTTTCGAGCGCCCTCGACACCGGCGACCGATACACGCATCGTCTTTCCGATCGGGCCACCCGAAACGACGATGCGATCGCGATGGCGATCCATCCAGACATGCCACGCGTCGAGCCCGGCCTGTGTCCGCTCCTGCCGGATCGAATCACCGAGGGCATTCCAGCCCGTCCTCTCCGTCGACGCCTCGTTGCCTGTGAATACGGCGAGAAAATGCTTCATCGGATGGTCCTTTGGCGGGGCTTGGAGAGTGGAGTGTCGTCCAGCGCCGATGTGCCCGTCAATGAGAGCGCGGCACACGCTCGAAAGACGCCCCGACCCGCCAGGCGAGGCCGTTCGCGGGCCGGTTCTTCGATCAAGCCTGCCCGTGACGCGGCCGACCCGATTCGCTCGGGAGGGAAACGGCATCGACGATGCGTCACCCGAACTCGACGCCGTTGCTCGGAACCGCTTGAACTCGGGGACCGAAACTCGAGATGTTGGTAAGCGTCGCATTGTGATGAGCGATGATCTGCTGCGCTGAAATTGCCGCATTGCCGGCAGAGGTGTGTGCGTCGGATACGAGGATCACGGGGAACCCGAGAGCAAGCGCACGCCTTGTGGTGGTATCGACACAGAACTCGGAATGCATGCCGCAGATGACGAGCCGCTCGACACCGGCGCACTGAAGCACTTCCTCGAGCCCTGTTCGCAGGAAAGAATCCGGCGTGGTCTTCCGTAATTTCATGTCGGTAGGCGCGACTTCGAGCCCTGCGGCCAGTTGCCAGGCGGCGGTCCCGTGCTCCAGGTATCCGTCATCCGATTCATGCTGAATCAAAATGACGGGCACGGCGGACCGTCTCGCCTTGCGAGTGACAAGATTGATGCGAGCGATCGTTCCTTCGCAATCGAAAGACGCACCCGCCCCTTCGCAGAGGCCTTGCTGCACGTCGATGACAAGTACGGCGGATTTCATCGGCTTCTCCCTGAACCGGCGTCCCACCGGAACTGATGATGCCAAGACGGCGATTGGCCCGCCAGCCGAAAGCGACACAAGGCGTTCTGCCGGCCGATTGCCGGGCCGATGGACGTCGGCTCGACGACGAGACAGCGCGAAGCGGTCACCGCAGTGCCTTTCGGACCACGATCTTGAGCCCGGACCACACCTCGCTGACCGCGCAGACCTTGATGTCGACGAAGCCCAGCGGGAGCGCAACCTCGCGAATCGTGTCTTCGGTGATATCGGTTGCCATCCTGGCGGATTTCTTGGGCCACGACACCCAGATCGTAGTGTCGGTCCTGAGTTTCCTGCGCAACGATGAGAGTTGCTTCTGCATGTCGTCCTTTCGGGTGACGAACAGATGCGCGAGGTCGATGCCTGGCGTGGCTCGCGACTTGATGAGCACCGTCGGTGGCAACGGTTCCAGGAGCGATCGATAACCTTCCGGCGCGCCGATGACCAATAGGTTCGTGCCTTCCTTGATGCCGAGCTTTTTCGCCAGAGGCGTGTCCGAGTAACCGGCTCTGCGGACTCGAATCGAGTCCGCGACTGTGACCTCGACTTTTCTGGTGGTGGAACGAGAGACGTTCATGGTGGCCTCGACTTCGCTTCTGGTGGAACGAATAACGTTCAGGGTGCGTCCGACGAATCGTGGTCATGCACTGTCGACACCGGAACTCGGCCAGGGCGTGCGTCGGGCCTGTCGGCGGACTGCCCTTCGCCAGGAACGTCCCGACGTCGCAACTTGTCAGCGTCCGTGCAGGGAGGCGTCGTCTTCCGCGAGCAGATGAACGTACCTGACCTCTCGTAGTCGGACACCGGCAATGTCGAATCCCTGGCTGAAGCCTTTTTCCAGCGTGAACCCGACTCTCTCATAGAACCGAGCCCCTCGTTCGTTACCGGCAATGACCCAGAGCGTGCATTTCCCGGCATCGGCATTCAGGGCCGACCGGCGAACGGTTTGCCACAGGCGCCAACCGTGCCCTCGAGACCAATGATCCGGATGGACGTAGATGGCATACCGTTCATGAGTATGCGCATCGGCATCGGTGTCTTGGGAAGCACCCGACACCGAGAATCCGATGACGGCGTCATCTTCCAAGGCAACCTTGACTGCCGAACGACCCTGGTCGATGCAAGCTACCCACCTGGCCCGGTGGTCTTCGACTGACATCGCTTGCAACCATGCATGCGGAAGAAGAAGCCGGTATGCCGCTTGCCACGACGCGACCTGAACGCCGGCAATTGCGAGGGCGTCTGAGACGGTGGCATCGCGAACGCTCATTGCACTTGATCCATCGAGTAAACGGCATGCATCAGGCAGGTTTGCCTGATGCAATCGCTCGAGGCCCCCTCGAAAAAACGGGCGTCGATCTCATCCGCAATGGACTCCGCGTTCCGGATCGCTGCCCGCCGTCCGACTTCATGGTCTTGCCAGGCAGGCGGTCGCGACGTTCAGGAAATGCGCCAGATCCGGCGTGGACCCGGATGGATCCTTTCCCTGCTCATCCCAACGTCGCAGGGACACCGCGTCTGTGAATCCTGGCCGACTCTCGAAGCGATCGGCTTGCTCGGCCGACATCGGTCCGCCCTGTATGCCGAGTGTCGTCATTGACACGTCGGACAGGCTCTTCAGATAGCCGGGCTCGCGCGCGCAAAGATAGCGCTTCGCATCTACGTGCAGTGCTACCGCGTCGGCGATTCCCTCGACGAACCAGCGCGCGATGAACTTCGCACCAAGGTATTCGTGGCGATCGTCGACATGAGCGGCCAGAGCACCAGCGGGATTGCGGTGCAGCATGTGGCCGATGTCGTGCAGGAAGGCCGCGGTAATCAGTTCGGGACGGGCGCCCGATCGTTCGGCGAGTGCGCCGCATTGCAGCGCGTGCTGGATCTGGTTCACCCGCTCGCCATACGCCATCGATCCGTGGCTATCGAACAGTTCACGAAGCGTCTGAATGGGATCGGTTGCGGCTCGACTCACGATTGCGAGGTCTCCTCTTGAACGTTCCGTGCGACATGGCCGATACGCCTGGTCGGACCGGCAGGCAACGGGGCGTTGCGGTGCACGTCGACAGCACGTGAACCGCGCCCGAGAAACATCACCCACTTGTCATGGCCGGACTTCACGCAACGAACACTTCAAGTGCATCGTAACGGATCGAGAGGATCAGCGGCTCCTTGGGATCTTGGTGCCTTGCTGGTCTCGGTCCGGACGACACGGGCTCTTGCTAACGATCCGTCGCTTCGACCATCAACCGGCCACCGAACATATCGTTCAGGCCGACGTGGGCGTCGTCGGCGACGAAGGCGTCGATACGCGCTCTCGGTCGGAGGGCGTCGCGTCATCGGCGGTCAGGACCGACCAGGCGGGATGAGCGATACCCGGGTAGGCCGCGGCCGCAGCAGGGGATAGCCGGCACATGCGCTCAGGCGCCTTCGACGTCGTCTGAACGTTGCGGACCGACCAGAGCATGCCGATGCTGTCACAAGCGGGAAGGCGCCAGCGTCGCATTCCATCCTCAAGTGACGAGAAATGGGAGACCTGACCCCAGCCTTTCAGGAGCGTCATCAGACCGTCACACGCATCGCCTACAACCGTGACTTCGTCCAGCACAGACATTCCCGGAGAATTCGTGAACCGATCCCTGATCTCGCTTGCCATCGTCGGCGCTTTGTCGAGCCTGCTCGTCGCATGCAGCGATGACGAAACGGCCGACGGGCCAGTCGCCAGCGACGTACCTGGCGCCCGCGCGTCGGCGCCCGATTCGAGCAAGTCCTTCATTCGTACCGCGACTTTTCCGGTCTGCCAGCAGATCGGCGCGTCGTGCGAGTCGGACGAGGAGACGGCGTCGGAGATCGTTGCGGCAAGCGACGACGGGTTGACGCTGATCTACACCAACAGCCCGAAAGACGAAATCGGCTTCGTCGACATCACCGACGTCGCCGCCCCCCGCGGACTCGGCACACTGGCGATGGGCGGCGAGCCGACCTCGGTGACGGTACTGGGCGCCAATGCGCTGGTCGCCGTCAACACTTCGGCAGACTTCGTGAACGTGGCCGGCAAGCTGGCAGTCGTCGACATTGCGAGCCGCACCAGCATCGCCGACATCGTTCTGCCTGGCCAGCCTGATTCGGTGGCACGCAGCAAGGACGGCAAGTACATCGCGGTGGTGATAGAGAATGAGCGCGACGAGGAATCGGGCGACGGTGCGCCGCCGCAGGCACCTGCGGGCAGCCTGGTGATCGTTGACGTCTCCGGCGCTCCCGGCACCTGGACGACCCGCACGGTCGACCTGACCGGCCTCGCCACGTTGTTCCCGAGCGACCCCGAGCCCGAATATGTCGACATAAACGACGACAACGTCGCGGTCGTCACGCTGCAGGAGAACAACCACATCGTGCTGGTCGAACTGTCATCGGGCAATGTGATCCGCCACTTCACTGCCGGTACCGTCGATCTCGACCAGCTCGACCTGACCGACGCACCTCGACCCAACCAGATCAGTTTCACCGAGCGCCAGGTTGGCCGGCAGCGCGAGCCGGACGGCGTGACCTGGATTTCAAGCACCCAGTTCGTCACCGCCAACGAGGGAGACCTGGCCGGCGGCAGCCGCGGCTTCACCGTGTTCAACGTCGAGGGCAGCGTCGCCCACGAAGCGGGAATGAGCCTCGAGCACGCGATCGCCCGCATCGGCCATTACAACGACAAGCGCTCGGACGCGAAGGGCAACGAACCCGAGAACGCCGAGTTCGGTCGCTTCGAAGGCACCGACTACCTGTTCGTCGCCTCGGAGCGATCGAGCGTGATCGCGGTGTACGACCTGAGCCAGCGGAACGCGCCGCAATTCAAGCAAGTTCTGCCGGCTGCGCTGGCGCCTGAAGGCGTTCTTGCGATCCCTTCGCGAAACCTGTTGATCGCTGCCAGTGAGGCCGACTCGCGTGCAGACCTGGTGCGCGCCGGTCTCAACATCTACCAGTACCAGACCGCGCAACCGTCCTACCCGACGATCGAATCCGGCGATCGCGCCGACGGTACGCCGATTCCCTGGGCCGCACTGTCCGGCCTGGCGGCCGGCACCGGCGACATCGTGTATTCGATCGAGGACAGTTTCTTCCGGGGCAATCGCATTTTCGAGATCGACACTGCGACCCGGCCGGCAAAGCTGCAGAAGGAAATCCGCATCACCGATCCAGACGGGCGCATTGCCGCGCTGGCGACCTCCCTGCCCGATGTGCAGGACGCCGATGCCTTCGACGACACCGACCTTGCTGCGATGGTGAACGCCGATGGCTCGGTCAATATCGATCCTGAAGGTATCGCCGTCGCGAGTGGCGGCGGCTTCTGGATCGCCTCGGAGGGTAACGGCACGGTGGGCGAAGCGGCACGCCCGGTGCTGACCGCCAACCTGATCTTCAAGGTCACTGCGGGCGGCGTGATCGAAGACATCGTGATGCTGCCGCCCGATGTGAATGCGAAACAGGTGCGCTTCGGCTACGAAGGCGTTGCCGAAGCCGACGGCAAGCTGGTACTCGCCTTCCAGCGTGCCTGGATCGGCGAAAGCGAGCCCCGCATCGGCGTCTATGACCTTGCCGCCAAGAACTGGCAGTTCGTGCTCTATCCGTTGGACGCCGTCGCATCGCCCAACGGCGGATGGGTCGGGTTGTCCGACATCAGCGCACTGGGCACGAACGGCTTTCTCGTCGTGGAGCGCGACAATCAGTACGGTCCGGACGCGCGCATCAAGCGGCTATATCGAATCGATCTGTCGAGCGCCACCGACGGCACCACCCTCACCAAGACCCTGGTACGTGACCTTCTGCCCGACCTCAAGGCGCCAGGTGGCAACGTCTACGAGAAGATCGAAGGCCTCGCTGTCATGTCAGACGGCGATGTACTGATCGTCAACGACAACGACGGGGTGGACGACGGGGCCAACAGCGGCGAAGTGCAGTTGATCAATCTGGGCACGATCCTCGAGTGATCGCCGAACTTTCCAACAGCAGGGGCAGAAGCTCGCCGGCGACGACCTACGGCCAATCTTGCAAGATGCAGCGGCCCGCTCATTCGAGCGGGAGCCGAAGCTCGCGCGCCACGTCTCATTCACTGCGTGGCGCGCGTGGAGCCGGCGTGCAGTCATCATAGACGCCTTAGACGTCCGGTCGTACGGCATCGCAGGCCCGACTGCGAAAGCTTTTTTTGCGCTTGGGCAATGCTGCTGCTGAAACGGAGGGACCGTCCGCACCTCCCGGAACGCGTCGCCATCGATCCGGAAATCGGGAGACTATTGCCGCAGAATCCTGTCCATCGACTTTCCTTTTGCAAGCTCGTCGATAAGCTTGTCCAGATAGCGAATCTTCCTCATCAGCGGATCTTCGACTTCCTCGACGCGAACGCCGCACACGACGCCCTTGATCAGCGAGCAGTTCGGGTGAATGACTGGCGCCTGAGCGAAGAATGTCCTGAAGTCGTTTCCGGATTCGATCTGCTTTTCCAACTCCGCTCGGCCATAGCCGGTCATCCAGCAGATGATCTCGTCGACTTCCTCTTTCGACCGGTTCTTCCGTTCTGCTTTCTTGACATAGAGCGGATACACGCTGGCAAACTTCATCGCGAAAATGCGGTGTTCGGGCATTGTCATTCCTCCAGTGATTCGGGAACGATTCGGATTCGGCAATGGTCATCGATCTCGAGGCCTGACCGCTCGCGCAGCGTAGTGCCGTCGGCTTGCGGGCATTCACGCGCCACTCTGAAGGCTTGGCTACCTCACGCGGATTATGCCGCGGGAAAACGCCACGACACGCGAATCGATAGTCATGCGCGAATCGCCAGAAAGGCAAGGTACGCGCCAACGGCAATGAACGCGAGATGCTGAACCAGCATCGCGATCGCGCGAGGCACGGGACTTTCGGCGTACAACATGCCCAGCGCATGTAGAAGCCGGGTCGAGACGAAACAGATCCCGGCCGTTGCGACGAGGCCTCGCGGGGCAGCCTGAAGCTCGAGGAGCGCAATACACGCCAGAGCGAATGGCGCGTACTCGATGAAGTTCCCATGCGCCCTGATTTGCCGCTGAAGGACCTTGTCACCACCATCGCCGAATGTGACACCGCCTAGCCTCGCCCGCCGCAAGGAAACCTGGAAGGCGAGCGCGACGATCATCACCGCGAAGATCGCGGCGGTAACGGAAGTGACGGGCAGGATCGGCATCGGACTCTCCAAAGGACTCGGCTCGAGTAACTTGCATTTTGCAAGTCACATCCTAGACCAGGTTGCTTGCACAATACAAGACACCTCCGTGGAGTTCACCTGATGGTTCAACCAACTGAAAGAGCGACCCCAAGATCGGGATGCCCGATCGCGAGTTCGCTCGACGTGATCGGCGACAGATGGACCCTGGTCATCGTTCGCGACCTGATCAACGGCAAGACTCGTTTCGGGGAATTCCTGACATCCCCGGAGGGCATCACGACCAACATCCTGTCCGACAGATTGCGGCGCATGCAAACAGCAGGGCTGATCGACGCACGACTGTACGAGCAGCACCCGCCGCGATACCGGTATGTCCTGACGGACAAGGGACGAGGTCTGCACCTCGTCCTGCAGGACATTTGCACCTGGGCCAATGCGTGGATCCCGGGCACCTGGATTCCGCCGGAAACGTTCATGCGCCCAAGCGCGCGGCGGACGCGACCGAGCCGCGGAAAGCCCGTGACGCAAGATCGCGATGCGAGGTCTTGAAGCGAGGTCTTGATGCCAGACGTTGATGCCAGACCGTGATGCGATGGCCATGATGCGATCGCCGAGAGCGATTCGATCGGCCGTAGGGTTCGACGGTCGACGTCCCCGGGCACCAGGACTCGTCACGACCCGATACCGCCCAGGCGCCGTCGATCACTGACAAACGTCAGGCCGGATTCTGGAGCCTGCGCAATTGTTCGATGATGGCCTTGTGTGCCGGTGCGTCGAGCGTCAATGGGGTGTGACCGACTCCAGGCAGAAGTTGCACGGGCCATGACTTGCCCGATGCGCGGAAGATCGGTTCGATCTGGTCGGTGAGAAAAGCCTCGTCGGCAGTGCCGGCAATGGCGGCAACCGGCCGTTGCGCATTGCGGATATTCGTGACGTAATCGTGCTCGGGCCTGAAATTCATCGCCAGGTTGAAGTCGTATTCCGGCGTCAGCACGAGGCGCGCCTGGTCGTTCAGTGCAAAGCTGCTGACCGGCAGGCTGTTGAAGAAGCGTATGCCGACCGCGTTCAGCATCACGAGAGCGATGATCCGGGGCATCCCTACATTCACCCAGCCGCCGCTTGCCGATCGCTGATTGGGCGCGTTCTGGCTGATGAACGGGGAAAGAAGCAGGTAGCTTCCGAAAAGCGACTGGTGGCGGCTTCCAGCAAAGCGCAGGACGAAGCCGCCCCCGGCAGAGAACCCGGCAAGTGTGGCCGGCTCGGGCGGTTGAACGGTTCGAACGAATGTTGCCAGGTCATCCTCCAACTGCCCGACGTAGTCGATGTGCCCCTTCTCGCCCGATTCGCCGTGACCGCGAACATCGAGTGAGAAGACCATATGGCCTGCAGCGGCCAGGGCCTTGGCCATCGGGTGCATGCTGTTGCTGCTCGCCGAGGAGCCGTGAATCAGCGTGACGCTTCCAACGATGTTCCCGGGTGGGCGATAACTTCGGTACGCAAGCGCTTGTCCATCGTCTGCGCGGAAAGTCGAAAGGGGCGGCAGGTCCGAATAATCGACATTCCTGAACGGGTCGCTGATACTGCTCATGTCAGCCGGCCTCGACGGCCCGCCGAACGCCAGAGCCAGTGCAAGCGTCGCCAGGAGCAGGCAAAGAACAAGAAAAGAAATGCGGATGCTGCTACGAAGTCTCATCTGTGTCGCCAAGGGCCATCGAATACGCGCACATGCATTCCTCGCCTCATCGCTATGCGGCTCGAGGCATCTCCATGCAGGCGCAGACGAACTCTACAATACCGACGCGAACCTGCGCGGCAATGGGCGCCGGGACTCCGCTGGAGCGGCGGTTGCAGCGGCGGTTGCATCAGCAGGTCCAGCGGCCACACTGGACGGAATCGGCGCGACGACGGTAGCGCAACCATGCTCCGGACAGATCGGGTTCCAGTGATGAAGTCCCGCTCGCCATCCCAGGCTGAAGAGAAGACTTCGCCTCGGCGGCCCTCGTCGAAGCGCGGCGGTCAACGACGCCGGCTGGCGACGCTGCCCGCTGCCCCGTCTTGACCTCGTTGCCCTTCGCGTGACACCCGTCATGGTATCGTCGCGCATCAACACCTTGTTCAGACACGATCGACATGACATCCACTGCTTCTCCTGTCGTCGCGCCCGGCGATCAGACCGTCTGGCTCAATGGCAGGTTCATGCCGCTCGAGCAGGCCACCGTCCCGGTGCTCGACCGCGGCTTCATCTTCGGCGACGGCATCTACGAGGTCGTCCCGGTCTACGACCGCAAACCGTTCCGCTGGCCTAACCACCGTGCCCGCCTGGTCCGCAGCCTGGGGCGTATCTCGATCGTCGATCCGATGACGGACCGGCAGTGGCTGGCGTTGATCAACGACCTGATCGAGAAGCACCCCTGGCAGGACCAGTTCATCTATGTCCAGGTCACGCGCGGTGTCGCACGACGGGATCACTTGTTCCCGGCTGGTGTCACGCCGACCGTGTTTGCGATGTGCAGCCCACTCGTCCCTTTGCCCGACAGGTTCCTGAACGAGGGGATCGATGTCGTGTCACTGCCGGACGAGCGCTGGCTCAACTGTGACATCAAGTCGATCTCATTGCTCGGCAACGTACTCGCACGCCAGGCCGCGGCCGACGCCCATGCCACCGAATGCCTGATGTTCCGCGACGGTTTGCTGACCGAAGGATCGGCGAGCAACATCTGGATCGTGCGCGATGGCAACGTGTATGCGCCCCATGTCGACCGGCGCATTCTGGAAGGCATCCGTGTCGGCTTGATGGGTGAACTCTGCGCCGCCGAAGGGGTTGCGCTGGAATTCCGCAATGTCACGCGTGAAGAGACCCGGCGCGCCGACGAGATTCTCGTGACCTCGGCGACCAAGGAGATCGTTGCGGCTACGCGCCTCGACGGCGAGCCGGTGGGCGATGGCAGGCCCGGGCCGGTGTTTCGCCGTCTGCATGCGGCCTACCAACGGTTCAAGCGATCATGAGCGGCTCGACGGATCATTCGCCCCGTGACAAGGCGGAATCGCTCGACGGCACCTTCGACCGCATCGAAGCCTTGCTCGAGTTTCCGTGCGATTTCCCGATCAAGGTGATCGGGCATCCACAGCCCGGCTTCGAGCAGGCAGTGATCGATATCGTGCTGCAGCACGCGCCGGATTTCGATCCGACGCAACTGCGCAGTACCTCATCGAAACGCGGTCGCTACCTGAGCCTGACGCTGGAGGTCACGGTCCAGAACCGTGCGCAGTTGCAGTCGCTCTATCAGGCGCTGGCCGCCCACGAATCGGTACGCATCGTCATCTGATCGCTTCGATGACCACTGCGGTGCCGCTTGCCGACACCATCAGCATGCTCGACGACTGGCCCATGACCTCGTAGTCGAGATCGATGCCAACCACCGCATTGGCGCCCATCGCCGCGGCCTTCTCCTGCAGTTCCTGCATGGCGATATCGCGGGCCTGTTGCAACTCGCGCTCGTAGGCAGCCGAGCGGCCACCGACGATATCGCGAATCCCCGCGAAGAAATCCTTGATGACGTTGGCGCCCAGGATGGCTTCGCCGGCGATGACGCCGCAGTAACGCGTGATGCGATGCCCTTCGATCGACTGTGTCGTTGTCACGATCATCGGATGGCTCTCCAGAGAATGGGAATGATTCGAACGCGCACGGCGGGATCAACCGAACGGCTTCACACCGATCAGCAAGCCATGCAGCCAGAGCGCGAAGACGATCCATGCCACGGCACCGATGCCCACCGTCAGCCCGGTCATCACGATGCTGGAATCGGGGGGCATCTTGAAACCGGCGGCGCGATCGCGGCGCCTGGAACTCATGAAATCGAGCACGGCCCACACCAGGAAGCTTCCGAAAAGAATGATGTCGGCGACGCCGCCGTTGGCAAGCAGATGTGCCAACGCCCAGACCTTGACGCCCAGCACCATCGGATGGCCCACCGCGCGCTTGATGTCGTTGCGCGGCACGTAGGCAGCGGCGAGTAACACGAAGGACACCAGCGTCAGCAGCGAAGCCACATGGCGCATCGCAACCGGTGGATTCCAGACATTGCTTGAAACCATGCGCGCCTCGCCATAGCCATAGACGATCAGGACGAAACCCAGCAACGACAATACTGTGTACAAGCCCTTGTAACCGTTTGCGCCGAATCGGTCGATGAGCCGCTGGCGAAGCCCTTCGCCGCCGATTCGAATGGAGTGAATGCCGAGAAAGATGATCAGGCCGAGAATGAGTAGCAGCATGGGGTGAATCCGGATCCGGGTTGAATGTGGAACGAAGGCTTGGCCGGCCGGGCCGGCGCAAAAGCGGTAAAGGACGAGGTCGACGTCCTTGATGCCCCTACGGACAAGGCCGGTGGGGCCACGTCGGCCATAATGAAGGTTGAGGCTCACCGGTAACCGGCACACCCAACCCTTCAGAAGTATGAATCAGGCCTTAGCCGCTGTCGATTCTCCCGCTCTTCTGGTGCTCGACACCAATGTCTGGCTCGACTGGATCGTGTTCGACGATGTGTCGACCACGGTGATCAGGCGCTGTCACGATGCGGCGATCGTGCGCGTCGCGGCAAGTACGCGCCTCCGCGACGAATTCGACTGCGTGATCAGGCGGCCGGCGCTCAAGCTCGATGAACGACGCCAGGCCGCATGCCTTGCCGCCTTCGATCGGATCGTGAGCCCCGTCGAAGATCGCGACGACTACGAGCCGGCGCATGCGGCGTTTGCCGCCAACTGCACGGATCCCGACGACCGCAAGTTCATCACCTTCGCCTTGCACCACCGGGCGACGGCGTTGCTCACGCGCGACCGGGCCGTGCTCAAGTTGGCCCGCCGTGCGGCACACGAGTATCGGCTGTTGATCACCACGTTGCCCGACTGGGACCGCCTGATGCTGGTGGGGCCCGCTGAATCGACGCCGTGACGGGGCAAATGATCGCCGGCAGCGACTCCGGACGCACCGACCCGCTGGCGCCTCCGGTTGGCGAACGATTGCCAGTCGATGACACCGGCCGGCCGGGAGCGTGCTCGCTTTCGGGTCGCGTTCCCGGCGTCGACGACGGGCATCGTATTGTCGTACGTCCCTTCGAGCCGCGTGACTACGACGAGGCGTTGCAGGCGATGCGCGAGTTCACCGCCTGCCGCGACGACACGACCCGCGACGAGATCTGGCTCGTCGAACATCCGCCGGTGTACACGTTCGGTCTCGCCGGCAGGCCGCACCACCTGCTTGCGGCCGGAGACATTCCGGTCGTGCGGACGGAGCGCGGCGGCCAGATCACCTATCACGGACCGGGTCAGGTCGTGGCCTACACGATGATCGATCTGCGCCGGCGACATCTGCAGGTGCGGGAACTCGTCTGCAGTCTCGAGCAGGGACTGATCGATTGCCTGGCCGAAGTCGGCGTCGTCGCGGTGCGCCGCCCGGGTGCGCCGGGCGTCTATGTGGCTGATACCGGCAACGCGCCCGGCGACAAGATTGGCGCGCTCGGTTTGAAGATCAGCCGCAGTTGTTCGTTCCATGGCGTTGCGCTCAACGTGGCCATGGACCTGGAGCCATTTTCGCGCATCGATCCTTGCGGCTATCCTGGCATGGGCGTGACGGACCTGCGTTCGGTGCTGGCGAAGCGCATGGCCGCTGGTACCGCCGGGCCGGCGTCGAGTGCCCTCACCGCGGGTTCCGCAGTATCCGCACGGTATGCCGCGAGTCGACGCAGCGCTTCCGCGTCCGGTCAAGTCGTTTGCACGAATACGGCAGCCTGCGACAATGAGTGGGAGCCGGCACCAGTTTCGACGCTGGATCACGCGCTGACCCGCGCGATGGCCGACCGCCTCGCCCGCCACCTGGTCGACGCCATCGACGGAGCCGTCCGCCCGACACCCCATAGCGATCCGGAAAGCCCTTGAATCCTGAACTCCCCCCCACCGGCACCACCGAATTCGAGCCAGCGGTCGCTGCCGCGCCGTACGACGCCAGCCGCAAACAGAAGGCCGACGCCAAGACCTCACGCATCCCGATCAAGATCGTCCGGGACGGCCCCGCATTGAAGAAGCCTGAGTGGATCCGCGTGAAAGCACCGGCTTTGAACTCGCGTTTCGGTGAAATCAAGGCGATCCTGCGTGAGCACAAGCTGCACACCGTCTGTGAGGAGGCGTCATGCCCCAACATCGGCGAGTGCTTCGGCAAAGGCACCGCCACTTTCATGATCATGGGCGACAAATGCACTCGTCGCTGCCCGTTCTGCGACGTGGGCCATGGCCGCCCTGATCCACTCGATGCCGAGGAACCCGCCAATCTTGCGCGCACGATCGCGGCGCTGAAGCTGTCGTATGTCGTCATCACCAGCGTCGATCGCGACGACTTGCGCGACGGCGGCGCGCAGCATTTCGTCGATTGCATTCGTGCCGTTCGCGAGCAATCGCCTCGGACTCGCATCGAAGTGCTGGTGCCGGACTTTCGCGCGCGCCTCGAACGGGCGCTCGACATTCTCGAGATCGCGCCACCCGACGTGATGAATCACAATCTCGAAACGGTGCCGCGCCTTTACAGGCAGGCACGCCCGGGCGCCGACTATCTGCATTCACTGCAACTGCTCGCCCGCTTCAAGGAACGAGTGCCGGGTGTGCCGACCAAGTCGGGTCTGATGGTGGGCCTCGGCGAGACGGACGACGAGATCCTTGCCGTGATGCGCGAAATGCGCGAACACCGGATCGACATGTTGACTCTGGGCCAGTATCTGGCGCCGACCAACGCACACTTGCCGGTACAGCGTTATGTGCATCCGGATACCTTCGCGATGTTCGAGCGGGAAGCGCGGGCGATGGGTTTTTCGCATGCCGCCGTTGGCGCGCTGGTGCGTTCGTCCTACCATGCCGACCAGCAGGCGCACCATGCGGGCGTCTCTGTCGGTGCACCGGATTGAGCTGAAAAGACCGACGTCCGCCGGTGACGGATCACGCCTTGAATCCGGCCGCGCGGGTTCCGCTGCGCTTGTTCCGCACGACAGGCGCATCGGGCGTAGCCAGTGAATCCAGGATCGGGCATTCCGGTCGCACGTTCCCTTGGCAGCAATTGACCAGGTGCTCCAGCGTCTGTTTCACCGGGTCGGCATTCGCCCTGTCGGTCTGCACGGCGAGGCGTTTCGCCAGTGCGGAATGGACGCTCGACTGAGCCCTCGCACGTGTCTTGAACGAACCTAGTCTGCCATGACCCATTCCGAACCCGACGAACTGCGCATATGGGGGTCAGGTCTCTCATTTGACTCGTCTGGGAATGGAGGAAAGTCATGGGGGTCAGGTCTCTCATTCGGACTTCGACCAAGGTCGGGGCCCAGATGCGGCATCCACGACCCTTTGTGGTCTTCGCTGTTTTCAGCACGCTCCAGTCACCTGTTATTTCGACCCCAGTCGATCCGCTTCGATGTACGTCAAATGAGAGACCTGACCCCAAACAGGGGGACGTAGGTGAAATGGGAGACCTGACCCCCATCAATGCTGGTGTGGGAAGAGCAGCCAGGCGTTGTGGCGGTCGGTGGCGAGCCCGAGGCGGGCGCCATGGGGGAGCGTGAGCTTGGGGTGTGCATGGCCGAATGGCAGACCGGTGATCACGGGCACGCGGGTTCGGCTGCGCAGCCACTTGATCGCATCGGGCAGGTCGTAGCCGCGGTCGTTCGGCGCTAGCCGATATTCGTTGAAGCTGCCCAACAGGATAGCCGCCTGCGAATCGACGATGCCGCTGTCGACCAGCTGCGCGAACATTCTTTCGATCCGGTAGGGATGCTCGCCGACGTCTTCGAGAAACAGGATTCCGCCACGGACCTGCGGCAACCACGGCGTGCCGATCAGTGAGCACAGCACTCGCAGATTACCGCCCCATAGCGTGCCTTCGACATCGACACCGGACGGGCCATGACACGAGAAACCGAGTGCCTCGGTCTGCCCGTTGATCGCTTCGGAAAACGCGTCGGCCGTGACGTCGTCGATCGGTCCCTGGACCGGCGAAAAATCCGCGAGCAATGTCGGACCCGCCCAGGTACCGGCACCCGCGCGCGCAAGCATCGCGAGGCTGAAAGCCGTGAAGTCCGAGTATCCGACCCAATGTTTCTGCGCCGCGGCCAATCGCTCGAAGTCGAGCCGATGCAGGATCCGAGTCAGCCCGTAGCCGCCGCGGGTGATCATCACGATCGGCGCGGCGTGCATCGCTGCACGATCGAAGGCAGCGACGCGAGTAACGTCGGTTCCGGCGAAACGGCGATCACGCGCGAGAGCCGCGCGATCGAGCACCGCATGAAAGCCCCTCGCCGCCAGTGCGGCGACCGCTTGTTCGAGGCGCTGCGAATCGTCGACTGCGCCGGCCGGAGAGATCACGTAGATGTCGGCGCGAGCGGCAGGCTTGCGTTGGCGGGTTCGAGTCACGTTGGGATGCCTGCGAAAAGTTGGGACGACAGGCGCCACAGCCCGGACCGATGCGCTCTCGTCGCTGGCGGAATGGCAGGCAGGTATTCGGCGACCTGTAGACTGTCCAGGAGTGTGCCATGCCCATTCGGTCAGTCGTGCCGCGATGACATAAACTTGCTGCGAGCCCGACATAAACGAGACAACCCAGGAGCAAACCCTCATGAACAAGGATTCACGAACCGCAATCATCACCGGTGCGGGCACTGGTGTGGGCAAGGCGACAGCACTGGCATTCCTCGATGCAGGGTGGAATGTGGTGCTGGCCGGCCGACGCGAGACGCCGTTGGCGGAAACCATTGCCGCGGCGAGCGGCAATGGTGTCGGTATCGCGGTGCCCACCGATGTCAGCGACCCTGCGTCGATCACGAAACTGTTCACTGCGGCTGTCGCCAGGTTCGGGCGCGTGGATACCGTGTTCAACAATGCCGGTGTCAATGCACCGGGCATACCGCTCGAGGAACTGTCGGATGAACAATGGCGTCAGGTCGTCGATATCAATCTCAGTGGCGTTTTCTACGGCATTCGCGAAGCATTCAAGGTCATGAAGGCACAACAACCGCAAGGCGGACGAATCATCAACAATGGTTCGATTTCTGCGCACGCGCCGCGACCCAACTCGATTGCCTACACGTCGACCAAACATGCCGTCACCGGGCTGACACGCTCGGCTGCGCTGGACGGGCGCAAGTACAACATCGCAGTGGGTCAGATCGACATCGGCAATGCGGCCACCGAAATGGCCGAGCGCATGGCCAAGGGCGTGCCGCAAGCAGATGGCTCGATGCGTGCGGAGCCCCTGATGGATGTTGCGCATGTCGGGCAGGCAGTACTGCAGATGGCCGAGTTGCCACTGGAATCGAATGTCCAGTTCATGACCATCATGGCAACCAAGATGCCTTACATCGGCAGGGGCTGACGCTCGATTCGAGGCGACAGGCGTTCACGCTGCCGTCGTCAGTGTGGCGATCGGCTCCTGCCCGTCGACTGGCTCGCAGCGTTCGCATCAGTCGCGCGGTCTGTATCAGGTGCGCCGTACGCATCGGGTGCGCCGTGCACAACCTTCGGGACTGTCGCAACCCCTGCGTTGATCGCCTGGTCGGCATCGCGCGCGTCGCAAGGACCGTTCGCCAGGCCCGTATCGGACGACCCTGCAATGCGCAGTGGAGGGCAATCGATGGCCGCTGCAACCGCCACCAGAAAGGCATCATAGGCCGGCGATGCTTCGTCGCGTGCCAGACCATACAGGCCTTTCAACAGGATTGGCTTGCGTAGTGGCGCCACGCAACGCAAGACGTCCAGCGCACGTGTCAACGATCCGAACTCGAAGCCCTCGGGTGTCGCGGTCGGTTGTTCGACACCGATCGCCGTCGCAGCACTCACCAGCGCATCGCGGACGTTGCGCGCCGACTGGTCGGCGAGATTGCCAGCCATGCCGAATATCTCGGCGAGCGCCTTGCGCTTTTCCGATGCGCTGACGTGCTGCCGGGCCGGCTCGTCGTCGACCAGCAGGCGATGACGCACGAGCGTGAAATAGATCCACTCGGTCTTTTCGATACGACCATCGGCATGAACGGCATCGTGGCAGTAGCGGACAAGCGTGCGACGACATTCGCGCGGCCAATGCCGCACGCGTGCCGCGATGATTTCGATCAGGGGCACCCGCAGCCATTGTGCCGACGGTTGCTCGAGCCAGCGTAGTGCATGTTGCAGGCGTTGTGTTGTCACGTCGCCCTGAGCGACCTCGACGGCGTGCGTTGCCTCGACACATGGCAGCCCCTCGTCACCGCGCAGCCCCTCGTCACCACGCAGCCCCTCGTCACCGCGCAGTGCCGTGGCACCAAGCGCCAACGCTTCCCCGTTACGTTGCGACGGTGGCCCGTCCGGATCGGATTCTTCGGCATCAACCGACAGTGCGGGGCCCGCGACGATCGCGTTCAGCAACAACGCGACTCGTGACAGCGTGGAACCCGGGTCCCGGGCAGCCGATATCAGCACCGCCGCATCGTTGGATCCGTTGGCCACGCGGTCGACCGCGGCGAACGCTGCCGACACGAGTTTCTCGTCGCGGCGTGGAAACACTTCGATGATGTCACCGATCGACGTTTCCGCTGGCTGCGCGAAAGCACTGCCCCCACTCGGCCAGGCAAGACTCTCGATAACCGGCGCGGGCGGCACCGGTGCCGGATCCAGTTCGACACGCTCGGGACGAATCGCTGCCAGCGGTCGGCCATACAGCCGTCGCACGCGCGTGGTGAGCGCCGGGTGGGTGTCGAACCACCCGCGCCCGATCCCGAAGCTGCTGAACCACAGATGCGCGACCACGTCGTTGTATTCGGAGCGCATCGGTTTGGTGTGCTGGCCGGCGATCTTGCGCAGTGCGCGCCCCAGACCATTGACGTCGCGCGTGAACTGCACGGCCTGGGCGTCCGCCAGGAACTCGCGCTGCCGGCTCACCGCCGCCTGCACGAGTCGCGCCGAGAAGGCACCGATCGATCCTACGGTTGAGAGGACGATGCCGCCGAGCACCAGCAGCGGCCACGGTGTGAACGTGACGGTCCGATCATTGCGGCGTGTATGGAACACGGCACGCAACATCACATGACCGAGCATGCTCAACGAGTGCAGGCCATAGAGGGCGCCGGCCAGGCGCGTATTGAGCGCCATGTCACCATTGACGATATGCGAGTACTCGTGCGCGATGACCCCTTGCAGTTCGTTGCGCGTCAGTTGTTCGAGTGCGCCGCGAGTGATGATGACTGCACAATGCGCCGGATCATGGCCAGCGGCCATCGCATTGATCGAATCGTGGTCGATGACGAATACTTCAGGCACCGGAATGCAGGCGGCGATCGCCAGTTCGTCCGCGATATTCAGCAGTCGCTTGTGTCGAGGGTTGTATTCATTGGGCAGGTGCGCGCCCAGGCGATGCGCTACTGCCGTCCCACCCTCACCCAGTCGTTGCCATTCCAACCATGAGCCGCCGAGAACGTACAGCAGGACGATGATCGAGTTCGTCGCGACGAAATAGTCGGGCAGATCCAGCCCAGGCATCACTACCCGCCAGGCCAGCGCGCCAAACGCATTCACACCCACGAGCACCAGTCCGACCGCCAGCACGAACATCAGCACCAATCGGGCCGAACGTGCGCGGGCGCGCTCCTGGTGGACGTGGAAGTTCACGATCGGCCCGGCTTCAGAGTGCAATGACGAGGCGTTCCCGCTCGTGCGCACTGGTGGTCGATTGCAGTTGCGCAGCGGGTCTGAAGCCGGTCAGGCCGGCAACCAGCGAAGCCGGCAGGACTTCGACCCCCGTGTTGTACGACTGTATCTGGTCGTTGTAGGCTTGCCGTGCAAACGCGATGCGATTTTCGGTGGACGCGAGTTCCTCGGTCAGTTGGGCGACGGTCTGATCGGCTTTCAACGCCGGATAGGCCTCGACGACGGCGAACAGCCGGACAAGTGATCCGGTCAGCGTCGATTCGGCCTCACTCATCGCAGCAAGCGCAGCGGCACTTCCCGGCGCATCACGGGCCGCCTGCTCGGCACTCATCGCAGCTCGACGTGCGCTGACCACGGCTTCGAGCGTCTCTCGCTCGTGGGCCAGATACGCCTTGGTCGCATTGACGAGATTCGGAATCAGATCGTAGCGACGCTTCAGTTGCACATCGATCTGCGCGAACGCATTGCGATAGCGATTGCGCAGCACGACCAGGCCGTTGTAGATCACCACCGCCCAGCCGACGACGAGCACCAGTATTGCCAGGAAGATCATCAATCCGATCGACATCTCGCCATCCTCGGTCAGTTGTGAACGAGGGGCATTGTCAGCCTTTTCGTGCGATCGCCGCCACGTTGCGACGACCGCCCGTCCCCACCGGCGCCGCTTCCGTCCGATCGGGCCTTCGTGGGCAGACGGACGTCGGCTATGTCGTGGTGAACGGCATCCGGCATTGTCGAGCGCAAGGTCTCGTACGACCCATTCAGGCCCCAGACAACCTCGGCGAGAACGCTGCGAGATCTCGACTGGAACGCCGCGAAAACCCGGCTGCGACTCCGCTAGAACCCGACTGGAACGCCGCGAAAACCCGGCTGCAACTCCGCGAGAACCCTGCTGCAACGCTACGAGAGAACGGCTCGGCCAGGTCGACGAAGCGACCCGCCGCGACCAGTCAGCGCACGAGGATCAGCGCGTGGAACCTGCCGGCGGCGGTTCGGATGCGGGTGGCATCTGCGGTTGCGGCGCGGTC
>JBGSTN010000611.1:0-1513 GCA_041736455.1 Burkholderiaceae bacterium
GCGACCTCGGATCGAGATCCATCGCGACCGGCGACACGGTTTCCATCGGCGCGAAGACGGTCTTGTCGGCGTCCGGCACCGGTGCATCGCGCAGCAGGCTGACGGCCGTGAAGCCCCCGAGCAGCAAGGCCAGGCCTGCCATCACGACCGGGAAACCATCGACCAGCAGGACCATCGCTGCACCAGTGACGATGGGTCCGATCGCTGAACCGATACCATGCACCATCAACATGCCCTTGGTCGCTTCGAGCACCTCTGCAGCGCTGAAGCGGTCATGCGTCTGTGCGACGGCCAGACCGTAGATCGAGAACAGGAAGCCGCCCAGCAGGACGGCGATCGCGTAGATCGACAATGTCGAACCATGATTGGCCAGAGCGAGGCTCGCCACCGACATCATCGTGCCGGCGCTGACACCGAGCAGAACCAGGCGGCGGTCCACCTTGTCGCTCAGCCATCCGATCGGCCATTGCAGCACCGCACCGCCGACGATGCACGCGACGATGAAGCCGGCCGCCTGCATGTCGGACATGCCGATCGAGCGGGCGTAGATCGCGGCGAACGACCAAAACGAGCCGCCGATCAATCCCGATCCCAGCACCCCCATGAAGCCCGCCGGCGCAACGGCGAACAGGCGCGACAGGCGCAGTCTTTCGGTACGGATCGGGGTCGGCTGAATGACCGGCGTCAGGGCGATCGGCAACAGGCCGATGGCGAACAGCATCGCCGCGACCGCGAACGAGCCCAGGCCCATCGAGCCATTGAAGAGAATCAATGACTGGCCGATGGCCAGGGCGGTCAGGTTGACCATCATGTAGACCGAGAAGACCTGCGCACGGTCCTGATGCGCGCGTTCATTGATCCAGCTTTCGATCACCATGTAGATGCCGATCAGCGCGACACCGTTGATGAACCGCAGGACAAGCCACGCAACGGGATGCACGCTGAGGCCGTAAGCCAGCGACAGTGCGGCACAACCGGCGGCAAACGCCGTGAACGCCCGGATGTGTCCCACCCGATGGATCAGGCGGGGACATAGAATGGCGCCGACGATGTAGCCGAGGTAGAAGCTGGCCATGATCAGTCCGATCGTGAACTGACTGAAGCCTTCGTTCGAGGCGCGTAGCGCGAGGACGATGCCGAGCAGGCCCGATCCGGACAATAGAATCGCCATGCCGAGCAGCAGGGTCGAGATCGAGGCAACGGCGCGCAACATCGGAAACTCTGGACAATCGGTTGACACCGTCACTCGCACTGTCACAGGCGAGGCGGCGGATCGGGAGCGGGGGAGACTGGGGAATTTCGAACAACGTGCAAGTCTGGCAGACAGCGTGGGCCATGGATATCGCCCACGGACGACAATCGTGATACAGGCGACGAATGGCCGTTGAGAGAGATCGTGTGCTTGCCACCGGAACACGTCGGGCAAGGGTTGCAGACATCTCGCCGGGCGCGTCCCGCATGCCCCGAGCGGGAATGCAGCCTCGCCACGAAGGCGCGCCACGACTGCGGGATC
>JBGSTN010000655.1:0-1694 GCA_041736455.1 Burkholderiaceae bacterium
CGAAGGCGTGACGGTATCGTTCTGCGGCGCCGGTGCGGTCGGATCCGATGGCAATACGGGTGTCGGAGGGGCAACCGGCAATGTTCCGTTACCAGCCGGTGTCGGCGTCGTCGCATCGCCAGCCGGAGGCGGGGCCGGCTGCTGCTCACGCTGCGCTGCCCGCGACATCTCCTGCGCCTCAGCAGTCGTGATGATCTCGAACACGGTGATGACCCGCACCACACCCGCGATGTTGCTGGCGATCCTGGCCGCGCGTTCGGCCTCCTCGGCCGTCGTCAGTCCCATCAGGTAGACGACGCCGCCTTCCGTTTTCACCTTGATCGAATTGCCGGGCACGATGTCGTCACGCAGCAGCGCCGTCTTGACGCGGGTGGTGATACCGATGTCGTTGGCGGTGACCTGCAGCGAAGCCAGTTCGGCCCGTTCGAGTTCGTTGAATACGCCGCGAACGTTGTCCAGGCCGGCCACGATCGCGCCTGCAGCCTGCTTGTCGGAGTCCGATGCGACCTGACCGGTGATCAGCACACGCCGGTTGAAACTGGTCGCCGATACGCCGCTGGAATCGGTCAGTTGTTCACGCAGTCGCGTACGTGCTTTCAATTCGATCGATTGATCTTCGGTCTGCGCGCCGATCGTGCGCCGATCGATCAATGCCAGTGCGCCGAACGCGACGCCTGAGGCAACGAGCGGAAAACACGCAGCCAGACCCAACGTCGAAATCAGCAGTGCGATGATGATCGCGACTCGACTGACACTTCGCGGCAGCGCCATCATTGGCGGCCGATGAAGCCGACTTCCGTTGGTTCCTCGCATGCTGACACTCCCGGGAGACACCGCTGTGTATCGAATGCGACGGATTATACGGTGGGGTCCGCCGGACACCGGTTGCATCGTTGCCGAAGCGCACGGCGGTCGGCAACGTCGAATGTCATCCAGTAACCTGTGGCACGGGCGAAACGCAACGTCTCGATGCAGCGAGAAATCAGAATGCCGCACGAATCCAGTTGGGTTCGCCGGCCTCGAACGCCAGCACGTCGAATCGGCACTCGGGCCAATCGGCATCGCCGAAATGCTGTTTGAGCCAGGCCTGGGCCTGACGCCGCAATCGGATCTGCTTGCCGACCGTCACGCTCGCGGCGGCACCGCCGAATGCCATCGAGCGGCGCACGCGAACCTCGACGAAGACCAGCACCGCGCCGTCCCGCATGATCAGATCGATCTCGCCCAGGCGGCTGGCCGCGTTACGTTCCACCAGCACGAAATGATGCTGCTCCAGAAAGGCGAGTGCCTGGTCTTCGCCCGATGCACCCCGAATCTGTCGTGACGTGCGCGCCACCGTGGCGACCGACAGTCAGCGCGGTGGGCGAGACGCCGGACGTCCGGACGTGCTTGCGGCCGGCGGCGACTGGTCGTAGGGAGACGCATAGGCAGGCATCAGGATGCCCTGTCGATATTCACCCAGCAGCGGATCGCGCGACACGCGTGCATCGACAGCGCGATCGACGAACAACTGGCCGGTGACGCCATCGAGCGAGATCTGCTGCACGCCGTTGAGCATTTCGCGCGCCAGTCGCCAGGCGTCGATGCCGAACGCATAGAGGCGCTGCATCTCGACGTGCGGCAATCGACGGGAACGGGGATAGGCGGCCACGGCGGGATGGCGCGGTTCGAGTTGCCAGGGCATCTCGACCACG
>JBGSTN010000688.1:0-7479 GCA_041736455.1 Burkholderiaceae bacterium
CCGGAAGTCCTCGAGGCGCTGCACCGTCACGATGCCGTGGTCGGCCCGCCGGTGCGGATCGGACCGGCCTTCGGCGCCGCCAGTATCGCGCTCCTGCAGGCGCGATTGCCCGATACCGACATGCCGGTCTATGTCATCGACGCACCATGGTTCTTCGCGCGGGCCGGCAATCCGTACGTCGACGCCCAGGGTCTGCCCTGGAACGACAACCATCAGCGTTTCGGCCTGCTGGGCTGGGTCGCCGCGCAGATGGCCGTCGGCGGACTGACACCGGACTGGTCGCCGTCCGTCGTCCATGCCCACGACTGGCACGCCGGGCTGACCCTGGCCTGGCTCGCGCACCACCCCGGTACCGATGTTCGCCGCATCTTCACGATCCACAACCTCGCATTCCAGGGACGATTCCCGTTGCCATTGGCGGCCGACATCGACCTGCCGCAGAGCTGGCTGACGCCGCAGTCGATCGAGTTCCATGGTGATCTGTCGTTCATGAAGGCGGGAATCGTCGGCGCACACCGCATCACGACGGTGAGTCCCACCTATGCGCGCGAGATCCTGACCCCGGCCGCCGGTGAAGGCCTGGACGGGCTGCTGCGCCATTCGACAGGCCGGCTGCACGGCATTCTCAATGGCATCGACGAGACCATATGGAATCCGGCCACCGATCCGGCCCTCGCCAGGCACTATGACATCGACTCGCTGGCCGGCAAGGCGACACATCGCAAGTCGTTGAAGAAATTGCTCGGCCTGCGAGCCGTCGAGGTGCCCTTGTTCGGTATCGTCAGCCGTCTCTCGACGCAGAAGGGCATCGACCTCGTGCTGCGTTCGGCAGAATCGCTGTTGAAGCGTGGTTGCCAGTGGGTCGTGCTCGGATCCGGCGACCGGGCACTGGAACAGGGACTGCGCAATCTTGCCCACGCCCATCCTGACCACGTGCACGTCAGCAACGAATTCGACGAGACGCATGCGCACCGGATCATCGGCGCCGCCGATGCGATCGTCGTGCCATCGACGTTCGAACCCTGCGGCCTGACGCAGCTCTACGGACTTCGTTATGGCACGGTGCCGGTCGTGCGCCGCGTCGGCGGTCTCGCAGACACGGTATTCGACGAGCATGGCCAGACGCCGGGCCGCAAGCCGAACGGCTTCGTGTTCGACACGACCGATGAATTCGAACCGACGATGAATCGGGTCATCGACGCCTGGCATGACAAGCCACGTTGGCAGGGACTGATGCGCGCCGGCATGTCGACAAGCCACGGCTGGCAGCAACCGGCGCAAGCCTACATCGACCTGTACGCCGCCTGACGGCTTCGCGGAAGCTCAGTCACCCAGGCCGCGCGAACGCATCGACCGATGATCGCTGCCGGCCTCGGTGTCGGTCGACGCGAGAAACCAGGTGATCGATCCGGCCACGGCGAAGATCAGCCAGAACACGAAGAATCCGATCGTGTAAGCGCCCATGCGGCTGTCCGCAAGATGGAAGCCGACCAGATTGAGCTCCGTCGGATCGATCGCCGAGAAGAACACGCCGACCGATAACGCAGCGCCGAGAAACGCTGGCCACAATACCTGCATCGCGCCCCGGGCGATATTCACGAAGCCTCGCTGTCGGTGCCGAGACGCTTTCACTTGACACCCTTGAGCGCGCCGGCCTGACCGCTGGCAGCCACGGCATCGGCCCGCGGCTCGATCCGGATCGAGCGATCCTTGCCTGCTGTCCAGAGTGCGCTGACCAGGCGCCAGCGACCTTCGGGCTCTTCAACATGCACGCGCCACCGGCCTTCGGTCGGCCAGAAGGCCTGCCCCCGATACTCGCCGCTGCGAACACGATCGAGCGTGACGACATGGTCACGGGATGCTTCGGTCACGTGGACCCAACGTACGGTCAATACCGCCGGAGCGTCGAATCCGGCCTGATGAGCCGCCTGGATGACCAGTTGCAGGGCCGTTCCGTCGACCGGCATCAGTTCGGCCGTCAGCCCGAAACGAACGGCCTCGACATCGCGCGAGATCCGTTGGTTGATCGCGCGTCCTTCCTTGTAGTAGTCGTCCACGACCATCGAATCGCTGCCGACGATCGCAAGATACAAGGTCGCGAAACTCGCCAAGACGGCGGCAGCCGGCAGGCTGATCAGAAACCATGGCCAACCCTGGCGATACCAGGGGGATGTCATTGCGTCAGTCGTGGTCATGAGGGCGCGTGCTCCCTAAGCATAGGCCTTGCCGTGCTTCTCACAGCAGGTGAGAAGGCACGATGAACTTCGATTCCTCGATCCGCTGCAACGACGGATCGTCGATCGCCGTGATCGTAAACCTGATTTCGTGACTGCCAGCCGCCACCACATCGCCCGGCACCCGGACGCGGATGGCGAGCAGGCGGTTCGCGGTCGGCGCCACGATCACTTCGGACACCTGGTCGATTTCCAGCCCTGGCAGGCCCGAGACCGACAGCGTGTACGTGTGCTCCTGCTCGGTCTTGTTCTGGACGAGCAGGCGGAACACGTTCTCGATCCGTCCGCCCTCGACTTCACGGGCCAGCGTGGCGCGATCACGCATCACGTCGACCGTCAGAGGCGTCCGGGTGGCCAGCGAACCGATGAAGGTGAGAATGATCGCTGCCAGGATCCCCATGTAGATCAGGACACGCGGACGGAAGACCCGGCTGAACAGCTGCTTCCGCGTGAAGCCCTTCTCGACACTGTTGAGCGTGTCGTAGCGGACCAGGCCCCGCGGATATTCCATCTTGTCCATCACCTGATCGCACGCATCGATGCATGCCGCGCAACCGATGCACTCGTACTGCAGCCCCTTGCGAATGTCGATGCCGGTCGGGCATACGTCGACGCAGAGCCCGCAATCGATACAGTCACCCAGCCCGGCGGCTGCCTTGTCGACCTTGCGTCCGCGCGTTCCGCGTGGATCGCCCCGCTTCTCGTCATAGGTGATGACGAGCGTATCGCGGTCGAACATCACACCCTGGAAGCGGGCGTAGGGGCACATGTACTTGCAGACCTGCTCCCGAAGGAAGCCGGCATTCCCATAGGTCGCAAGGCCGTAGAAGAGAATCCAGAAGAGCTGCCAGGGACCGAGCGCAAACGTGACGACTTCGCCGACCAGTTCGCGAATGGGCGTGAAATAGCCGACGAAGGTGAAACCGGTCCACAACGAGAACGAGATCCAGAGAAAATGCTTGGTCGCCTTGAGGCGCAGCTTGCGGGCGGACATCGCTTCCGAATCGAGCTTCATGCGCTTGCCGCGCTCGCCCTCGACCGCCCGTTCGATCCACAGCATGATTTCGGTATAGACGGTCTGCGGACAGGTGAAGCCGCACCAGAGACGTCCGGCCACCGCGGTGAACAGGAACAGAGAGAACGCGCTGATCACCAGCAGCACCGCCAGATAGATGAAATCCTGCGGGTTCAGGACCAGGCCGAAGATGTAGAACCGGCGCGCTTCCAGATTGAACAGCACCGCCTGGCGACCGTTGATGGTCAGCCAGGGCACGCCATAGAAGAACAACTGCGTGAGCCAGACCATCGCCCAACGCCAGCCGGCGAACCAGCCGGTGACGGAACGGGGATAGATCTTCTGCCGTATCTCGTAGATCGGGACGACCCCGCCGGCGCCCACCGCACGCAGCTTTGCCTTCTTGCTCGGCTTGCCGGTGACGGCCGGCGTGGACCCGACCGCCTGCGCGGCGCCTGAAGATTCCGAAACAGGATCGGACGCCGTGTCACCGACGTCCGTATCCTTGCCCGCTGAAACACTCATCGTCTATTGACCACCAGAATCGGTGGCGACCGTTTCGGGTCGCCACGTTCGACCACCCGGATATCACTTGCCCTGGGAGAGACTCAGCACATAGGCAGCCAGCACATGGGCACGATCCTCACCGACCAGCTTGCTGAACGACGGCATCTGATTGACGATGCCGAGGTTCATGTTCTGCGTGATCTTCTCGACACCGCGCCCGTGCAGCCAGATGTCATCGGTCAGGTTGGGCGCCCCGATCGCGGCGATGCCCTTGCCATCGGCGCCGTGGCATGCAGCGCACACGCCGAACTTGTCCTGTCCCAGACTCGCCTTGACCGGGTCGTGCGGTATCTTCGACAGCGAAGCAACGTAGTGGGCGAGCTGGTCCACGGCGGTCGCGTCGCCCACCGCTGCGGCAATCGGTGGCATCACGGCCTGACGGCCGTTGATGATCGTCGCCTTGATGTAGTCGCCATCGCCCGCGCCGAGCCAATCCTTGTCGGTCAGGTTGGGAAAGCCTCGCGATCCGCGTGCATCCGAACCGTGGCACTGCATGCAGTAGGTCAGGTACAGGCGTTCACCCATCGCCACCGCTTCGGGATCCTTGGCAACCAGGGCAATCGGTTGACTCTGGTACTTCGCGTACAGCGGAGCGATACGCTGCTGCATCCTGTCCATCTCGGACTGATACTGCGAGATCTGCGACCAGCCGAGCAGGCCCTTCCAGTCGCCCATGCCCGGATAGAGCGCCAGGTACAAGCCACCGAAGACGCAGGTGATGTAGAAGAGGTACAGCCACCAGCGCGGCAACGGATTGTTCAACTCGACGAGGTCTTCGTCCCATACATGACCGGTGGAAGCCACTTCACCGGTGCTCGTCGTCGGGACTTTGGCCGACGACAGACTGTACGCCAGCAGAAAGCAACCGATGATCGACACAGCCGTGACGGCGATGATGAATATGCTCCAGCCGTTGGAGATAAAGTCAGCCATTTGAGGAATTCCCTGAGTCCGTCTTTCGGTTGATTCTGCTGCGGCGCGCGATGTCTTCGTCGTCGAACGGCAGATTGGCAGCCTCGTCGAAACGCTTTCTGTTTCGCGACGTGTAAGCCCAGTAGACGATGCCGAGAAACGCGACGAAAGCCAATACCGTGATCGCAGCACGAGCCGTGTTCACGTCCATTGCTACTGCACCCCAGCCGCCGTGATACCCATGCGCTGCAGGTAGGCAATGACCGCCTGCAACTCGGTCTTGCCTTTCACTTCCTCGACTGCCTTCGAGATCTGCTCGTCGGTGTATGGCGTCCCGATCGCCCTCAGCGCCTTCATCTTGGGCACGATGGCCGACTCATCCACCAATGCGGTGTCGAGCCAGGGAAAACCGGGCATGTTCGACTCGGGCACCAGATCACGCGGATTGATCAGGTGGATACGGTGCCATTCGTCCGTGTAGCGGCCACCGACACGGGCCAGATCAGGACCCGTGCGCTTGCTGCCCCATTGGAACGGATGGTCGTAGACGAATTCGCCAGCGACCGAATAGGGGCCGTAGCGCTCGGTCTCGGCGCGGAAGGGACGCACCATCTGCGAGTGGCAGTTGTAGCACCCCTCGCGGATGTAGACGTCGCGCCCGCTCAATTCCACTGGCGAATACGGCTTGAGACCCGCCACGGCTTCCGTCGTCGACTTCTGGAAGAACAGGGGCACGATCTCCACCAGACCCCCGACCGAGATCAGGAGCACGATCAACAGCATCAGGAGGCCGACGTTCTTTTCGATGATTGCGTGTGAACTGTTCACTTTGTCTGGACTCCTAGTGGGCCGCGCCGACGGCGTGACCGATCGCGGGTACGGGTGCCGTGGCAGCACGGCCCGCGCGCATGGTCATCGCCATGTTGAACAGCATGATCAGCATGCCGCTCAGGTAGAACACGCCGCCCAACAGACGGATCACGTAGTACGGATAGGTTGCCTTGATCGATTCGATGAACGCATAGGTCAGCGTGCCGTCCGCATTCGTCGCGCGCCACATCAGGCCCTGCATCACACCGGCGATCCACATCGAGGCAATGTAGAGCACGATGCCCAGCGTTGCAATCCAGAAATGAAGTTCGACCAGGCGCTTGCTCCACATCTGCTCACGGCCGTAGAGCCGGGGAATCAGGTAGTAGATCGAGCCCATCGTGATGAGTCCCACCCATCCCAGCGCGCCGGAATGCACGTGCCCGACCGTCCAGTCCGTGTAGTGCGACAGCGCATTGACGGTCTTGATCGACATCATCGGGCCTTCGAACGTGGACATGCCGTAGAACGACAGCGACACGATCAGGAACTTGAGCACCGGATCCTCACGCAGCTTGTGCCAGGCACCGGAGAGCGTCATGATGCCGTTGATCATTCCCCCCCATGACGGGGCAAGCAGGATCAGCGAGAAGACCATGCCGACCGACTGGGTCCAGTCAGGAAGCGCCGTGTAATGCAGGTGATGCGGGCCAGCCCACATGTACGTGAAGATCAGCGCCCAGAAGTGCACGATCGACAGGCGGTAGGAGTAGATCGGCCGCCCGGCCTGCTTGGGAATGAAGTAATACATCATGCCCAGGAAGCCCGCGGTCAGGAAGAAGCCCACCGCGTTATGGCCGTACCACCACTGGACCATCGCGTCCTGCACGCCGGCGTAGAGCGGATAGGAGTGGGTCAACGAGGTGGGAATCGCCATCGAGTTGACGATGTGCAGCACGGCGACGGTCAGCACATAGGCGCCGAAGAACCAGTTGGCGACATAGATATGCGGCGTCCGGCGCTTCATGATCGTGCCGAAGAAGACGATCGCGTAGGAAACCCAGACAACGGCGATCAACACGTCCAGCGGCCAGATCAGCTCGGCGTATTCCTTGCCCTGGGTGAGACCCAGCGGCAAGGTGATGGCGGCACCGACGATCACCGCCTGCCAGCCCCAGAACGTGAATCCTGCCAGCTTGGCGGCGAAGAGCGGCACCTGACAGGTCCGTTGCACGACATAGTACGAGGTGGCGAACAGCGCGGAACCGCCAAATGCGAAGATCACCGCATTGGTATGCAGCGGCCGCAGTCGGCTATAGGTGATCCAGGGAAGATCGAAGTTGAGTTCCGGCCACGCGAGCTGCGCGGCGATGATGACGCCAACAAGCATACCGACGACACCCCAGATCACCGTCATGAAGGCGAACTGGCGGACCACTCGATAGTTGTAGGTTTCCCCGGGATAGTTTTGGGTCGTAACCGTCATTGGGACGTTCCTGTCGGTTGCATTTTTTGCTCAATGTGGGATCGATTTGTCGTTGCACCCGCGATCGTATGCAACGACGTGCTGTTACCGTTTGATGCAGATCAACGAGTTGCGGCTCGCTTTCGTTCTTTGACACCTGAACCAGCACCTTCGTCGGTTTTCTCACCAACGCGGCCATCCGTTTCGATGTCGGCGGCGCCGGTGGACGGGTTCTCCGCAGTCGTCGAATCGTCATCGAACAGGACTCGCCAGGCGGGGCTTTCGGGGTCGTCGAACTGACCCGAGGCACTCATCCGGAGAAAGAACCAGACCGCCACCACCAGAGCCAGCAGCGACAGCGGGACCAGGATGAACAACGCCTCCATCAGGCGCCTGGTGCCGAGGTGGCCACGGACGCGGCCCTGCGGGGCGCGGAGCGACGTGCAGGCCACAATCGCGCTGCATTGGTCACCACC
>JBGSTN010000733.1:0-10147 GCA_041736455.1 Burkholderiaceae bacterium
CCTGCGAAGGTCGCGACGTGCAAGGCCGTGCGCCGGTGTGCGTCGCGCGCCTCCCGCGTCTCAGGGTCGCCGGCGAGGCGTTCGATCGTCGCGAGGTCGCCTGTATGGGCTGCCGCATGCAAACCAGTGTAGTTCGCGATCTCGCTGCTGCTCGGAGGAACCTGTGCCATGGCGGATAGGTGACCCATGAGTATCGTCATCAACGCAGTCGCTCGAATCAGCGCACGCCATTTGGTGATTGCCAGGCTCTCGAAGACTGGCGCGTGGTCGCGAAGCTTCTTCATTGAAGTTGATCCTGCATGGCCTTGATTGCCGATGCGGCGATCGTTTCATCGATATGATCCGATAACCGAATAACCCGAGGGTCGGCCGTGGTATGGCACGCCTCGATAACGGAGACACCCCATGCCCCTCATTTCTGATGTATCCAGCGACCGTTTCCGCATACCGCTTCCCGTGCCGCTTTCAGACAGCACGCACGGGAACATGGCGAATTTCGAGCTCGTCACCATCCGGGTTCGCGATGTCGATGGCATCGAAGGCACCGGCTACACGTATACGGTAGGCCGGAACGGCCGGGCCATCCTGGCATCCTGTCTCGAGATTGCGGATCTGGCCAAGGGGCGCGACGCGGATCTTTCGGAGGCACTCTGGCAATCGATCTGGTGGGCGCTGCACTACGGCGGGCGAGGCGGCCCCACCGTGTTCGCATTGTCGGCCTTCGACATGGCGATATGGGATCTCAAGGCCAAGCGAGCGAAGCTGCCTCTCTGGCGCCTGCTCGGCGGATACGACCCGAAGGTTCCGGTCTACGCCGGCGGCATCGACCTCGAATTTCCCATCGATCAATTGCTCAGGCAGGCGGACGATTTTCTCGCGAAGGGTTTTCGCGCGATCAAGATGAAGGTGGGACGTCGCAACGTGCTCGAAGACGTCGAGCGGGTCGCGGCGATGCGCAAGATGCTCGGTGATGCCTTCCCGCTGATGGTCGACGCCAACATGAAGTGGACGGTCGATGAAGCGATCCGGGCCGCGCGGGCACTTGCGCCGCTCGATCCGGTCTGGCTCGAAGAACCCACGATTCCCGACGACGTCGCCGGACACGCCCGGATTGCCACCGAAGGCGGGTTGCCGATCGCGACCGGCGAGAACATGCGCACGATCTGGGAATTCCAGCAGATGATCACTGTCGGCCGGATCACGTTTCCCGAACCGGATGTGACCAACTGCGGGGGAGTCGGTTCGTTCATGAAGATCGCTCACCTCGCGGAGGCACACAATCTTCCCGTCACCAGCCATGGCGCGCATGACGTCACCGTGCATCTACTGGCCGCCGTGCCGAACCGTTCCTATCTGGAGGCTCACGGCTTCGGGTTGGAGAACTACATCGCCGAGCCGCTGAAAATCGAGAACGGGTTTGCGGTCGCCCCCGAGCGACCGGGACATGGGATCGAATTCGACTGGAAGGGCCTGGCGGCCTTGCCGGCATAGGGAGAGGATGGGTCGATCACGCCGACCTGCGAGCCGTGTTCGAGCCGAGTGCGGATGGCATCTGACTGGGCGGGCCGACATGATCAATCCTGCATCGCTCGAACAGGCATCCGGAACGTGAACCGGGTTTCCGTGAAGTCGGACTTCACCTGGAGCGTTCCGTCATGCGCCTTCGCAATCGAGTGCGCGATGTACAGGCCGAGTCCGAGGCCCTGCAGGCTGCGCTGATTCCCACCGCGTTCGAAAGGCTCGAAGATTCGACTCATCGTGTCTGGACTGATCGGCTTGCCCGCATTGGCGACCGATAACACGAAATCTCCGCCGTCGCGGCCGGCGGAGAACTCGACAGGCTCGCCGGGAGCCCCGTAGGTCAAGGCGTTGCCGAGGAGATTGGAGGCCAGCTGGCTGATGCGCTTCTGATCGCAACGGAACTCTTCGGCCGGCAGATCGATATCCGCGACGATCAAACGATCCCGAGCGCTTCCCTGCAACTCGGTGACCACCTGCCGCAAGGCAGGTTCCAATCGAACGCCGCAGTCCAGGTCGAGGTGAATCCCGTCTCCCAGTCGACCGCGCGCGAAATCCATCACGTCGTCGATGAGGCCGGACATCCTGTCGACACTGCCTTCGATGATACGGACGACCTTTGCCGCATTACCATCGAGCGGGCTCAACGCAAGGACCGACGCACTGGCACGGATCGCGTTGAGCGGGTTTCGAAGGTCGTGTCCCAGGACGGCGATGAACTGTTCACGCAGGGCCGAGACGGCGCGCTCTTCCTTCAACGTCGCGTCGGCAGCGTCCATCCGGTCGCTCGTGCTCAGGTGGTAGCCGATGATGTCGGCGAACATTTCGAACATCTCTCGCGTTTCCGCGGTATCGACCACCATCGGCTCGGGATCGAGCGCGCACAACGTGCCGAAGAACGTACCGTCCGGCAACCGGATCGGAAACGAGGCATAGCTTTCCAGGCCGTACATCTTCGGACTCGGATGCTGCGAGTAGATCGGGTGCGTCGAGGCAGAGTCGAACACGACGGGCGGTCCGCCGCGACGGATCGTGTCGCAGAAGGTCGTCTCGATCGGTAGCTCGCTGCCAGGGCCCAGGCCATACGGGATACCGTCGTTCGCACTGCAGATGATCCAACGCTCCTCCGTCACCCGGGCGACGGCCGAAAAGCGCATGCCGGTCGTCTTCGACAGGATCTTCAGGATGGTCGGAACCGCCGTGATGCCGGCGACCGCCTGGATATCCGCCTCGAGGGCGGGGTCGATTGCCATATCTCTCTTATCCGGACGCTGCACAAGGAACCTGCGGGGGCATCCCGAAATGAGTGATGTTAGCGCTCGATCGCGTATCGGGGTCAGGTCTCCCATTCACCCTTCTCGGGGTCAGGTCTTCCATTCAACGAGGTCGGGTTTCACTCGGAAGCGAACGAACCGTGGTAATCGCCGCCCATTCCGCGACATGTGAATCCGGCATCGGATGAAATCCACGCGTTCCTCTCGTGCGGCACTCCGCTTGCTTCTCATCGCATCGTTGAACCTTTCCGCGGGCCGCTGACACTCATGGTCAACCCGCGCAGATCAAGACAGTGTTCGAAACGATGCTGACCTGACCGGCGCAACCCCCGGGACCCGGCGTGTGAGCTGCAAAGGGAACCAGTGTCGGGAGCGTTCTCGCCGTCACACAGGCATCACCAGTCGATAGCTCTTCGACCCCGGCCGGACCTGCGTCCAGCCGGGGTTTCTCTCGTGAGAGCATTGTCGCCAACGAAGCCCGACCGGCAGGCGGCCCGGGATCGAACGGGTCGCAGATAACCGCTCATCGGCGCCGCTTCAACATTATTCATTTCTGGAGTAAATCGTCCTCCATCAATGGAGATTTGGGTGTGTGCGGCACTTTCCTATCCCCGCCCTCGCTACGGCCCTTCATCGTTCATCAACCTGTCCGACGCGCGCGCGCCAGTGCCTCGGGTCCGCTGCAGCCAGGGGTTTGCTGAAGATCGTCGAGCACTGGCACATGCGCGACGAAACGCACGCCGGTTGCCCGGCAACATGTTGAACGGTTCGTACTACGAACTCAGGAAATACCCTGAGCGCCTGACCAGCGAAAATCGGCTGAGACGCGCGTCGCTGCTCATCTGCATCTCCAAGGCACTGAACATCCTCGACGACGAAACGCTCGCCGATCGCTGGATGCAGCTGCCCAACACCAACCGGCTGTTCGGCTGACGCACGTCGCTCGTTTACCTGCTCGAGGCCAGGGACAGCGTGCGTACCCGTCTCGCGACGGACGACGGCGATCTCGCCGCGCTGTTCGAGTTCGACCAGGCGAGCAGCGAACGCGTGCAGGCCGAGAACGTGCTGCTGCCAGAGATCGGTGTCGAGGAACTCGTCTTCGGCGTGCCTTGGTGGTGCACGGCCAGCGCTGCGTTCTCTCATGCGATCCGTTGGGAAGCCGCTTCAGCGGACCGGATCGCGGCGCTGGTATGCAGGGTTCGAACTGCGTACGGCGCAGGCCGAGTCGCGTGGCACAAGTGGGTCGAACTCGCCGAAATTGACTGGTTCGAGCAGGTGCGCAACGAGTGCCGCGATCGCCGGTCAATTCATCGCGTCGGTACCGGTGTCATGATGAACCTGCGTGTCGATCCGCAAGTCACAGGGAAATCAACCGATCTCGCGCCCGCGAGTGCAAGCGCTGTCGCACGGGCCGGCATCGAGCGATAGACCCGGCCTTGCGCCAGTTTTGATGAGCCATGCCCCAACCTCGCCAAACACACTGACTCTCTGCCTATACTCCGGCAACGAATACGACTTCTTCGGGCGCGTCATGAAAACCGTTCTTCGCGATCGAATAGGCTGGCGTCATGGCCTGGCATTGGCGTCCGTATACCTGTTCTTGGGGCCAGTCGCCGCACAACCTCTCCAGTTGCCACCCGGGACAGTACAGGTCCAGCGGGTTCAGATCATCGATCCGTCGGGCTTCGACCGACCGATGACGGCAGCGTCGATTCTGCTGCCAGTCGGTTGGCGAGCCGAGGGCGGTGTGCAGTGGAATCCGCGCGATCTCTGCAGTGGCGGCTACTCGTTCAATTGGCACGCGAGTTCCCCCGATGGCGGCAGCAAGGTGGCGATCGTACCGAGCGAGGGCTGGACAACCAACAATTTCGGCGCGACCGGCGGGCGATGTCCGAACCGGCCCTTTACGAATCTGCGTGCGTATCTCGATGAACTGGTAACCCGCATCGAACCACAAGCCCGCGTGCTGGATTTCCGGCCGCGCGAAGATCTGCGGCGACGTTTCGTAGCACTCGAATCGAACACCCCGTTGCCGAGCGGTGAACTGCGCAGTTGGGTCGAAGCGGGTGAAGTACTGGTCGCCTTCACGGAGAACGGCCGAGAAATGCGAGGTACGATTTCGAGTATTGCCCATTTCAGCTATAACCGTTTCGACGGGTCCTGGGGAAACGCACCGATGGAGTCGATAAGTGCCTCGACGCTTCCAGGCTTTGCTGCCAGTGCGCCAGTCGGCATGCTTGACATGCAGCTGACCGAGGCGATTCGCGCCTCGGCCAAGCCCGATCCTGACTGGAACCGGCGAATCGCCGCACATAGGGCCGTTCTCAACCGTAACAACGTCGAGAGTGCCCGCAAGCTGAGCGAGATCACGAGCAACACCAGTGACGAGGTTCGCGACATTCTGAACCAGTCATGGCAGCGACGCACGGAAAGTCAGGACCGCATGAACCGGGAGTTCAGCGAGACAATTCGCGAGGTCGAAACCTTTCGTGATCCTGCAGCGCCAGGTGGTACGGTCGAGTTGTCGAATCACTTCGCGAATGCTTGGCGCCTGCAGGATGGCACTTATCTGCTAAGCAACGATGCCTTACTCAATCCCTACGCGGCCACCGGGCAGAACGCCTATCGGCTGGAGGCAATGAAATGAAGAACCCCTGCCGACCCATTCGATCGCTCGTCGTGACCTTATCGATTGGCGCAGTCTCGTCGGTCGCGATCGCGCAGGACTCGTTCAGCGACAGATCCGTGTCGCAGGAAAGGTTCCCGATGCAAGGTACGCTGCCGTTGGTGCCCGGGCAAAATACCGGATCGACGGGAGGCCGCGGCGAAGGCGCATTTCCCGGCGCCGACGGAAGCGCGCAAGGTGGTTTTCAGGCGCAGGGCGGCGCAATGGGGCCCGGTGTCGGTTCGGACACCTACGAGCGGCAGGAATTTGGGGTCGCAGCGACCACTGAACTGCATGCGGGTGCCATGCATGGGCCGACGCCCGCAAGCATCCCCGGCGGCAGATTGATGACGACAGCGGAACTGGTACAGCTGGTGCAGGCCCGCCGGCCTTACCTGCTGTTCGATGTATTGGGTGGCAACGAGTCGCTTCCGGGGGCGATCCCCGCGGTGGCCGCATCCCAGTCCGGAACTTTCAACGATCCGGTACAGCAGCAATTGGGTCAGTTCCTGCAGCAGGGTACTCAAGGCAATCGCGACGTGCCGCTGGTCTTCTACTGTCTGAGTACCCAATGTTGGATGTCCTACAACGCTGCGTTGCGTGCAATCAAACTCGGTTATACGCATGTGCTCTGGTATCGAGGCGGGATCGAGGCCTGGAAAGCGGCTGGACTTCCTACCGCGCCGGTCAATGGGTTCGGTGGCCAGACGCCGGCGGCCACGGGCCAACCACCGGTTGCTGGGCAACAGCCCGCCTATGGGCAACAGCCTGCCTATGGGCAACAGCCTGCCTATGGGCAACAGCCTGCCTATGGGCAACAGCCCGCCTATGGGCAACAGCCCGCCTATGGGCAACAGCCTGCCTATGGCCAACAACCCGCCTATGGGCAACAGCCTGCCTATGGGCAACAACCCGCCGATGGGCAACAACCCGCGTATGGACAACAGCCCGCCTATGGGCAACAGCCCGCCTATGGGCAACAGCCTGCCTATGGGCAACAGCCCGCCTATGGGCAACAGCCCGCCTATGGGCAACAGCCCGCCTATGGGCAACAGCCCGCCTATGGGCAACAGCCTGCCTATGGGCAACAGCCTGCCTATGGGCAACAGCCTGCCTATGGGCAACAACCCGCGTCTGGGCAACGTCCAGCGATCGCTCCCCAGTCAGGCTTTGCTGACCAGCCGCCCATGCAACGTTGAACGCCAGTCATATGATCGAAGCGGGTGTTGGGCCATACATCATCGTGCTGACGGGCGCGGCCTCTCAGCCACCTGTACCGGCAAGCGCTCCTTGCGCCCCTAGCCATGTACGACGATGCTCGGCTGCAGTTGAAGCGTCAGATCGTCGAGACGAAGACCGCGACGAGTTCGGAAATGCGAATGCCTGCCGCATGGCAAAGATGCTGCATGGCACGATCGCCAATGTCTGCCGGGTTGACCAACTCGGGGGCGTTCAGCAGCGCCTGGAGGATCTCGGTCGAGGAAAGGTGCCGCACCAACCTCGAGTCGGTCCTTCATCGGGATCGCCAGGAAACGCCGGATCTGCTCCCGTGCAGGCGGCAGGCGCGATCAAGGCCGAACACCGAATCGTTCCCACTGTCCAGGAAGCTGATTGTTCGTGCGCGGATCGAACAAGGAGTTATCCGTGCCAACGTATTCACCGGTGGCCGGGTTGCCCCAGTAATACTTGCTGCCGGCCTGCACGGAAAATTGAGGACCGCCGTTTTCGCTACTGATGATTGCGCGTTCGTGAATGCCGCGAACGACACTCTGGTGTCCCGCCTGCTGCTCCCCGCTGCGCCGCATATATCCGGAATGGCTGATGTCCAGGATGTCGCTGTAGGTCTTGCCGATCTGCTGGTTCGCGGCGCTCGATGCGTGAAACCGCGCGTTCTGGGCGTTCAGTGATGCCTGCGCGGCGTCTCTACCGGCAGCTTCGCCCCTGGCCATACGGGCATGATGGTCGCGCTCGTCCGCCGCTAGCCAGACAGCGTTGATCTCGATGTTGGCAATGGCCGCGATATAGGCGTCACGAGCCTGCTCGAAGATCGCGGCAGGTGCCAGGATGGTTTGGAACATGATCAGGTTCGGCGCCGTGGCGCGCCCGTTCAAGGTTTCATTCAGAGTTCGGGGGGTCGGTATGTAAAGAATCTGCACCGCCAGATTGGCGCTATGGATCCCGTTGCCCATATCCCAATCGCTGCCATAAGTGTCGAATCGAACCTGGTACCACGGGGAGTCGCGCGATTCCTGTCGATGAAATCTGAGCAGATCCGGCACCTTGTATTGCTTGATGAGCTTGGCCCCGTTGCGCTGCGCGCCCGGGAGCAATAAGCGGTACCCCAGCTGGTCCAGCGGCTGATATTCCTCGACGATATGACCCGCCTGCCGCGCGATCTGATCGAACATCGGATCGCCAGAGCCGATGAATGACATACGGACCTGCCCTGCCAGTACCTTGACCCCTGAACTGCTCTGATACTTGACGGCAAGGCCATCCACCTTGGTTGGCGTACTGGGCGTCTGCCAGTCGGCCGGAATCGTCATCCGTAACGCCACCATGTTCTTCGCCGGATCGATCTCGTCGATGACCCGAGTGTTCGCCTGGTTTGATCTGGCCGATGCGATTCGACTCGCCGACCCTGGCTCGTTGCTTGGGGCGATGCTCTGCTTCTTGCCGACAACACTCACCTGGAAATTGCCGAAGCGATAGGAGCCGACATCGGCGGCCGCGATGCCGACTGCACCCTGGCCGATGGATTCGTTGCCTATGCTGCTCAGTTCCCGGCCGTTGACCAGCAACGTGATCGACTTGCCCTGTTCGCGAATCGACAAGCGGGCCCGGCCAGCCGGAAGGCCGCCGATCTGCTGGCTCTGGCGCTGCTGGAAACCGGATTCGGTGCGCTCGAAAAGGCTCACCACATTGTTGCCCTGCAGTGCAAACAGATAGTAATGCTTGGGATTTTCGGTGTACCCGTAGAGCAGGCCCGCGAGCGAGTTCGCCCCGGATCGCAGCAGCTCGACATCCACCGAAACTTCACGTTGTCCCTGCTCGCCAGGCTGGGAGTTGACGAAGTAGTAGGTGAGATCGCCGCGGGCGGCCGCGTTCTCCAGGACCACGCCACCGTCGGCGGCTTGCTGGATGTTCCAAGCCGTCCCTGTGCCTGGCTGCAAGAAAGGGGCAAGCGGGCCCATACTCGCGTTGCCCGCCGATAGAGCGAATGCCGGCAGCAATACGCCGATGAACACGATGAATCGAGTCAGCATTGCATTCGGAGCCATGGATCTTCCTGGAGATGGACCGAGACGGGCAGACTATAGCCGATTGCCTGTTGAGCGATAGGTGATGGTCTGACGTGCACAGTAGCCTCTCCCGCAGTGGTGCGTACAGCCTGGATCGCGGTATTGCACTTCCGTGCACCCCAGGGGCGCCCGATGAAGCAGCCTGGATCGGGACTTCAACGCCGACGGATCAGCGCTTCGATCCTGCTCTGGTTGAAGCCCGTCGATTGCGGGTCGATAAGATATGGGATGAGCATCCCGGCGGCTGACAGCGACATCCATGGCGCGTCCACGTGGCGAAACGCCCAACGATTTCCATCGTGCCAATTGCAGCGTACGAAGTCGTCGGCAGGATGCTTGCGTGAGCGCCTCCAGAGGGCTCCCATCGTGTTGACGACGACCGATTCGCTGTCACGCTCGATACGCAGCACATAGCGCGAACAGTAGATCAATTTCGACTGCATAGTGTGGCTCGTTTGCGGCGATTCGGAGAGAGGTACCCGATGCGTGAAGGCGCTCTGCATGAAGCCCAGGACGTGCGCGACACCCTGATCCTTGCACCCGGCAAGTTCTTCCATTAAAAGACCCTCGAGACACCTCGTCGGATCGGTCTTTTCGCCCGCCGGCAACCCGCGATGCATCGCATCCACCATCGTCGCATTGATTGAATCCGAAGACCATCATGCCCGAACCCAAGACCAGACCCACGGCGGCCAGTGTCGACGATCACCTCGCCGCCATCTCGAGTGAATCACGCCGCGCAGACGCACATTGCCTGGTCGCCTTGATGCGGCGAGTCACCAATGAAGAACCCGCGATGTGGGGGCCCGGCATCGTCGGGTTCGGCAGCTACCACTACAAATAACCGACCGGCCACGAAGGCGACGCAGCGCTTTGCGGCTTCGCAGTCCGGAAGGCCGAGTTCGCCATCTACATCGTCTCCGGCTTCGACGGGCAGGAAGCCCTGCTTGCCCAGCTCGGCAAGCACAAGACCGCCAAGGCCTGTCTGTACGTCAAGCGCCTGGCCGACATCGACCTCGATGTCCTCGAAGCACTGGTGTCGCAATCCGTGGCTGCGATGCAGCGTCGATACCCCTCGACCGGATCGAGCACGCAATAGCCACACCGAGGACATCGCCGGCAACGGCTGACGTGGCTGCAGCGCTTGCAATAGCTGCAGTGGCTGCAGTGGCTGCAGTGATTGCAATGGCTGCAGTGATTGCAATGGTTGCAGTGATTGCAATGGTTGCAGCGCCTGCGACGGCCAGCCGTGTCTGCGGCGCCCGCCAGAAGGCCGGCAGAACGGCCTGAGGAAGCGGGTCGCGTTGAACACCGTACAGACGTACACGCGGCAGCATACCGCGTCGGGCGCCGGGCTTCAAGTAAAGACTGGCCACCCGGCCAAGGAA
>JBGSTN010000801.1:0-3559 GCA_041736455.1 Burkholderiaceae bacterium
CTGCGCTTCGGCGCCGGCCGGATTGCCGATTAGTGGCATGACGCTGATGTACGCCTTGATGAGCGTTTTTCACGCCGCGCCTTGGGTCAGGCTGGCGACGCCCACGCGATGACCGGCCGACTGTCAACGACGAGACGCCGCTTGATGGAGAAGCTGCGAGTGCCCGATGTCGTCGGCCGGGCCTCCGGGCATTCCGAGGATCTGCGCACGGGCAACCGATGACGTTTACGACGGCAACGCGATTACAAGTAACGGAGACGACGTCCGTGTCGAAATTCGCGCACCCTGTTCGTCTGAAACAGGTACTCGTTCGTCATCCTCGTTGCCCCGAAAGGAATCCACATGACTTTGGCTCAGACCACAACCCGGCGCGAAGGCCTCGACCTCGTGCTCACCAGCCTGATCGACGCGCCGCGCGCCAAGGTGTACCGTGCTTTCACCGAACCGAGACTGCTCGCGCAGTGGTTCGCACCGCGCCCATGGCAGGTGACCGACGTGTCCCTGGACGTGCGCCCCGGCGGCACTACCTCATTCGTGATGCGCAGTCCCGACGGCGAGGCCACGCCCTGCCCGGGCGTTTACCTCGAGGTGGTGCCCAACGAGTGCATCGTCACCACCGATGCCTACACCGAGGCGTGGCAACCATCGGAGCGGCCGTTCATGACGCTCATCGCGACGTTCGAAGATGCTGACGGCGGCCAGACGCGGTACATTGCCCGCGTGCGCCATTGGTCGGCTGCCAGCGCCGACGAGCACGAAAAGATGGGATTCCACGAAGGCTGGACGCAGGTCACCGAGCAGCTCGCCGAATTGGTGGCCAAGCTCTGACGAGGCACGCGCGTGAACAAGCTGCTTCTGCCCGCGCGTCAGCGCGCTGCATCTCCCCGAGAGAACGAAACGATCCGGTCAGATGTCGAAAGACGAAGTGCCACGAGCGATGAGCTACCGCATGTTGTCGCGGTGAACGTTGCCGCCTTCGTCGCGGATCCACCCGCCGGCTTCGCGTGGCTGTCGCCCACGGCAGGGCACTGGTCAAGGCATCACGTAAACTGCACAAGGCATCGTGCCATGGACGGCGTGGCGTTCGACCTGTGCAGTCACCCTGTCCGCATCGCGTGTGTCGCCGTGTTGCGGGGTCGATACCTGCAAACTACCGTTGCGCCTGCATCACCGGGCGACGTCCCGTGGACGCGTCCGGCCCAGTCTCGACACCCGGTCGAGACAACCACTAGGAGGAGACCATGAAATACCAATTGATAGCCGCCGCCGTACTCGTCACGGCCTTCAGCGCGACACCGAGCCGCGCCGAATCCTGGACGGTCACCGAGGGCATGAACGCGCCCGAGAGCGCGTACGTCGATGGAAACTTCGTCTACGTCTCTCAGGTCGGCATGCTCCCGAACGGAACGCCGAACGACAAGGACGGCAACGGCCGCATTTCGAAGCTGTCACTGGACGGCAAGGTCGTCAAGGCCGACTGGGTCACCGGGCTCAACTCCCCGAAAGGCATCCGCAGCCACCAAGGCACGCTTTGGGTATCCGACATCGACGAGGTGGTCGGCATCGACATCGCCAGTGGCGCGATCGCCTCACGGGTGAAGATCGACGGCGCCAAGTTCCTCAACGACGTGGCATGCGGGACGGACGGTACGGTCTATGTATCGGACATGTTCACCAGCGTGATCTACCAGATCAAGGACGGCAAGCCGAGCGTGTTCGCCGACGGTGAACAACTCGAGCACCCGAACGGTCTGCTCTTCGAGAAAGGCGCGCTGGTCGTTGCCGCCTGGGGCAAGCCCGAGCCGGACTTCTCGACCAAGACGCCGGGCTGGTTGTTCCGGATCGACCTCGCGACCCGCGCGAAGACGCTCATCACGAAGGTGCCTACCGGCAACCTCGACGGCGTCGAGTCCGACGGTAAAGGAGGCTACATCGTCACCGACTGGGTTGCTGGCAAGGTGATGCACGTTTCGGCGACGGGGTCGAGCCGCGTGCTGCGGCAATACAAACCGGGAACCGCCGATATCGCGTATATCCCGGCATCCAATACGTTGATCCTGCCGCAGATGAACGACAACCGGGTCGTCGCCGAAGACCTTGGCAAGGAGATGGCGCGCTGAGGACCAGTGATACCAGCGGATCAAAGCGGGCAGTGTTGTCATTCATCATGGTCAGGTGACGTCGCATTCCACCGATCTTCTTCTTGACCACGGTGCAGCCGCGGTCGATGTCGCTGCGCATCTCGTCCTGCAGCTACCTGGCGCCCCGACCGGGGTCGTAGTAGCCGCTGGCCGCATAGACGAAGATCCGGCGATCGGACTTGCCGTCGCCTTGGCGCTTTGCCAGCAGCAACGAGGGCGCCCCGCTTCCGATCACCTCTCCACGCCTTCCCGACGAAGCAATCGGTCCGTGGCTACACCGAAATGGCAGAGTTCATGAGCTCACCGTACACGGTTTGCTTGACGAGTGGTCAGTGCAACAGTGTCACGAACCCGACCTCGACAGAATGTCCGTCCACCAGCACGCTGTCGCCAGCGGTGCCCGAAGCACGATAGCGAGACCTGTGCAACTTGAATTCCAGACGATACGAGCCGGGCGCGAGCGCGGTGGCTGCCCCCGCAGAATCCACGGGAACGACGAGCGTGCGACAGTCGCTCGCGTCGCGTAAGGCCAGGTGATCGCACTCGAACTCGGGACCCGCGCCCTTGCGCCAGATGGTCAGGGTGACCTCTTCGCCGATCGCGAAAGGTTCGGGACTTTCGACCAGCAACAGCGTCACGCCCTGTGTCACGGACCGCGCCGAGATTTCGATGCGCTCTACCCGTTCTGCCAAGGCGACGGACAGCGCCGCCGTCCAATCGTCGAATCGCCGTTGCGCATCCAGCTTGTCGGAAGGCGAGGTCGATTGCGCGAGCGCGAGCGCGAAATCCGCAACGCTTCGCGAAGGCGCCGACATCTCGGGCAACGCCTTCACCTTGCCGTCGAAGCTTTCGACCTGCGCCTCGAACGTCGGCCAACGGCTGGCCTCGAACTCGAAGCGGAACGCTTCGATGCCGTCGACGGAGAGCGCGTCGAACCGCACCGTGCCGTCAGTCATGAGCGCGACGCGCCCCCGACGGGCTGTCGACTTCGGAACAATCTCGTCGACCGTGCCCGACTGCACGTGCCACGCATCGTCGCACGATTCGATCCGCAGGTTCCACACCCCATTCACGGGCCGCTCGATCTCGACATCGCGCAATACGTTGTCGCTGCCCGCGATGCGCTCGACGACCTGCAGTCTTGAAGCTGCGGGATCCACGCGCACGAGGCATGCTCCCGCTGTCATCGCAGGGCCCTGCAGACCGAGGACCAAGCCCGCAGTGCCGGCTTCGATGCGCAGCTTCACGAGCAGCGTGTAATGGTCCCACGTCGGTTCGCCGAAAGCACCATAGCGGTGAGCGCCCGCTGCTGCCACGACTTCCAGCGCCCCACCGGCGATGTGGGAGCTGCCGTTGCCGGTCCACAGAAACCCCGTGTCGTCGCCCTCCTCGAATGGCGTGCGATCGATGTATGGGCT
>JBGSTN010000806.1:0-8083 GCA_041736455.1 Burkholderiaceae bacterium
GATCGATCTCTCGACCCGGAAGTGAGCAGGGAACCGCCCGGCTGGTCGCAAGAGCCGTATGCCGACCGCGAGTCCGGCCCGGATCGCGGCGACCCGCTGACGGGTCTGGGATCCGGCGTCGTGGTCTCGGCCGACGGCTACGTGTTGACGAATCATCACGTGATCCAGGCGGCGATCGAGATCGAAGTGGTACTCGCAGACGGGGCGCGCCTGCCGGCCCGGCTGATCGGCAGCGATCCGGAAACCGATCTGGCGCTTCTGCAGGTCGACCGGACCGATCTGCGGCCGATCGAATTCAGCGCGCCCGACAGCGCACAGGTCGGCGATCTCGTGCTGGCCATCGGCAATCCTTTCGGCGTGGGACAGACCGTCACGATGGGCATCGTCAGTGCGCTGGGGCGCGATCACCTCGGCATCAACACCTTCGAAAATTTCATCCAGACGGACGCTGCCATCAACCCCGGCAATTCGGGCGGCGCGCTGGTCGATGTCGATGGCAGGCTGCTGGGCATCAACACCGCGATCTTTTCGCGCACCGGTGGATCACTGGGCATCGGATTCGCGATACCGATCACGACGACGCGGGAAGTGATCGAGCAGTTGCGCGCTCATGGCTCCGTCGTCAGGGGATTCATCGGCGTTGAACCGCAGGACATCACGCTCGAGCTGGCGCGCGCGTTTTCACTCGCTCGAGACGCCGGCGCGATGATTGCCGGCGTCGTCGAAGGCGGGCCTGCCGATCATGCGGGCGTGCACATCGGTGACATCGTGATCGCGGTGGGCGGACAACCGGTGAAGAACACGTCGTCGATGCTCGATGCGGTAGCGCGCATCGAGCCAGGCACCCGGACAGAGTTCGAGTTTCTTCGCGACGGCAGGCCCCTTCGGATGTCGATCGACGTGGGTCGACGGCCTCCTGCGACGAATTGACGCAACGTTCGCCAGACATTCGCCGCGGTTCGGTCAGCGCGCGCCGACCGAACCGGGGCCGGAGCCGGGGTCCGGTTCCTCGTCGGGTTCGGCATCCGGATTCCGGCTTCGAACCTTGATGAATTGCGCCAGCCAGATACCCAGTTCATACAGGATGATGAGCGGGACGGCGAGCATGAATTGCGACAGCACATCGGGGGGCGTGAGCACGGCCGCCACGACGAACGCGCCCACGACGACATAACGCCGTGCGGCACGCAACTGTTCGGCACTCACGATACCGGCCTTCACCAGCAGCATCTGAACGACGGGCACTTCGAACGTCAATCCGAAGCCGAAGAAGATCGAGAGCGTGAAGTCCCAGTACTTCTGGAGATCCTGCAGGATATCGGCGCCGGTCTGGGACGACATCATGATGAAGAACTTGTAGGCCGCAGGCAGCACGAACATCCACGCGAAACTGATTCCTAGCACGAGGAAGAAGACGCTCGAGACGATCAACGGCACGGCGAACTTGCGTTCATGCTCGTAGAGGCCGGGCGCAACGAACGCCCAGGCCTGATAGAGGATCCATGGCATCGAGAACAGTACCGCGGTCATGAACGCGACTTTCGTCAACGTGAAGAATGCGCCGGCCTGGTCGGTGAAGATCGGGCGCGAGCCCGCCGGTAGTGCGTCGTAGAGCGGCAGCGACAGGAACTTCATGATGTCGCCGGAGAAATAGAAACAGACGATGAACAGCAGCAGCACGACCGCCAGTGCCTTGATCAGCCTGTCGCGCAACTCCACCAGGTGCGAGACGAAACTTTCTTCCTGTTCAGCCATTACCACCGCCGCCGTGGTCGCTTGCGGCCGAGTTCCTTCTCACGCTCGATACGGCGCTCGCGAAGCTTGTCGCGAGTACGTCGCGTTTCATAGACACGATCCCAATCCGTTTTGGGTGCGGTGATGGCAGTGGGCTCGACGGTCTCGTTGGCGATCTGCCCGGTCAATGAAGGGCCGAGCGAGTCGAATTCGCGCTGCGTGTCGCTGACGGTGTCGCGTACGGACTTTTCGAGATCACGCGCGGCGGAGGTGACCTCCGCCTTGATATTGCGCAGTTCCTCGAGCTCCATCTGCCGATTCAGATCCGACTTCACGTCGGCGACGTACCGCTGGAGCTTGCCCATCCACTCGCCCACCTGGCGTGCAAGCTTGGGCAGGCGCTCCGGCCCCACGACGATCAGCGCGACGACGGCCATGATGACCATTTCGGAGAAGGCAATGTCAAACATGACTTCCAACCCGGACGATGCCAACGTCGCCTGCCGGCCTGTGCGCCGCGCTCACTCGGGAACCCGCGCAGATGGAAGAGACGGTGACAACTGGCGTCAGGCGATCAGCGTTTCTCGCTGGCGTCGACGTCGATGGTCTTGGCCGAGGTCGAATCAGCGCCGGCCTGGTCCGCGCCGTCCTTGACGCCCTCTTTGAAACCACGCACCGCGCCGCCCAGATCGGAGCCGATGTTGCGCAGTTTCTTCGTACCGAAAATCAGCATGATGATGACCAGCACGATCAACCAATGCCAGATGCTCAACGTACCCATTGCATGTATCTCCTCAGTCGGGTGCAGCTCATTCAACCTGTCGAAAAATGATCAACGTCCGGTGACGTGATCAGGGGGACTCGGCAAACAGGCTGGAGCTCAGTCTTGCGCGGCCTTCATGCCGGAACGCAGAGGTTCCGGTCCGCCCATGACATGGATGTGAAGATGATACACCTCCTGCCGACCGACACGCCCGTTGTTGATCACGATACGGAAACCATCGGTACAGCCCTGCGCACGTGCCAGCTCGCCGCTCATGCCGAGCATCTTGCCCAACAGCGATTGATGCTTCATGTCGGCATCGTACAAATTCTCGACGTGTATCTTCGGCACGATCAGGAAATGGATCGGGGCGGAGGGATTGATGTCGTGAAAGGCGAGGAAGTCTTCATCCTCGAAGACCTTCCGGGCAGGAATCAGGCCGGCGGTGATCTTGCAGAACAGGCAATCGGCCTTGTGCTCGTGAGTCATTGGGGGTCGCTCTCCTCGTTGCGATGAACTGCCTTGCGCGCGGCCTTCTCGTCGAGCCCGCTGGTTCCGGATCGCCGCTGCAGTTCGAGCGCCACATCACGAGGATGAAGGTCGTACTGGGCCAGCATCACCAGGCAATGAAACCAGAGATCGGCCGTCTCCGACACGATACGGGAGCGGTCGGCATCCTTGGCGGCCATCACGGTTTCGGTCGCCTCTTCGCCGATCTTCTTGAGCACGGCGTCCGGCGCGTTGTGCAGCAGGCGGGCGACGTAGCTGGAGGCGGGGTCCTGCCCACGGCGTGATGCGATGACCTCGGCGAGCGCATCGAGAATGCTCCCGGTCGACGGCGGTTCATCAGCCATGCGCCTTGCTCCCGTAGATGGCTTCCGGCGACTTGAGCACCGGATCGATGGGCTCCCAGACGCCGTCGACGAGACGACTGAAAAAACAGGATTCGCGGCCGGTATGGCAGGCGATGCCGCCGACCTGCTCCACGCGCAGCAGAATGCAATCGCCGTCGCAGTCGAGTCGGATCTCTCGCACGCGCTGGCCGTGACCGGATTCTTCGCCCTTGCGCCAGAGCGACTGACGGGAGCGGGACCAATACACCGCCCTCCCGGACGCGGCGGTTTCTGCCAGCGCCTCGCGATTCATCCACGCGACCATCAGGACGCGACCGCTGCCCGCGTCCTGTGCGACGGCGCAGATCAGGCCACGATCGTCGAACTTCACCTGTGCCAGCCAGCCGTCCTGGTAGTTCGAGGGGGCGGCATCGGCTGGTGGGGTCGGTGGTGCGGCGGGGTCGCTATTGGTCATCCGCGAATCGTACCGCGACCCCACGACCGGCCATCGTTTCCTTGGCCTGGCGGACGGTGAATTCGCCGAAGTGGAAGATGCTTGCCGCAAGGACAGCATCGGCATGTCCTTCGAGCACACCGTCGGCCAGGTGATCGAGCGTTCCAACACCCCCCGACGCGATCACCGGGACCGGCACGGCGTCGCTGATGGCCCGGGTCAGCGCCAGATCGAAACCCTGTCGCGTACCGTCGCGATCCATGCTGGTCAGCAGGATCTCTCCCGCACCCAGTTCGCAGACCCGTTGCGCCCATTCGATGGCGTCGAGGCCGGTAGCGCGACGGCCGCCGTGCGTGAACACTTCCCAGCGTCCGGGGGCGACCGCCTTGGCGTCGATCGCGCAGACGATGCATTGCGCACCGTATCGGCTACTGGCCTGCGCAATGAAATCGGGGTTGGCGATCCCGGCCGTATTGATGGACACCTTGTCGGCGCCTGCATTGAGGAGCCTGCGGACATCGGCCACTTCGCGCACACCACCGCCGACCGTCAGCGGTATGAACACCTCGGCGGCGACCGCTTCGATCACATGCAGGATGATGTCGCGCTCGTCGCTCGAAGCGGTGATGTCGAGAAAGGTCAGTTCGTCGGCGCCCTGCTCGTCGTAACGGCGCGCGATTTCGACCGGGTCGCCGGCATCGCGCAGGGAGACGAAATTGACGCCTTTCACCACCCTGCCCGCTGTCACGTCCAGACAAGGAATAATGCGTTTGGCGAGCATGCGGGCGATCGGTTGAGCGGCAGATGGGCACGCCAGTGGCGCGAAGGGGTGGCGGCCGGCGGGTACGGCAGCGTCGAGATCAGGCGTCTTCGGCGTGTCCGATGAACGGCGGGCGCAGTTCATCGACCCGCGCCTGCGCGGCCTCCAGATCGATGCTGCCCTCGTAGAGCGAGCGTCCGAGGATGATCGCCTCGACGCCATCATCGGCAGCCTCGCAGATCGCCTCGATGTCGGCCATCGACGATGCCCCGCCCGATGCGTACACAGGAATGAGCAATTCGGACGCCAGACGCCGGGTCGCGGCGATGTTGATCCCGGTCATCATGCCATCTCGGCCGATGTCGGTGTAGATGATCGCCTTGACGCCGTAATCCTGGAACTTGCGGGCCAGATCGAGCACGTCGTGGCCGGTCATCTTGCTCCAGCCGTCGGTGGCCACCCGGCCATCGCGGGCGTCCAGACCCACGATGACCTGGCCGACGAAGGCGCCGCACGCATCGTGCAGGAATCCCGGATTCTTGACGGCCGCCGTGCCGATGATCACATCGGAGATGCCCAGATCGAGGAAGCGCTCGATCGTGTCGAGATCGCGCAGGCCACCGCCGAGTTGGATCGGAACCGCGTCTTCGACCTCGTCGATGATGGTGCGAATCGCAGTTTCGTTCTTGGGCTTGCCGGCAAAGGCCCCGTCGAGGTCGACCAGATGCAGGCGGCGGGCACCCTTGTCGAGCCAGTGGCGGGCCATGGCTGCGGGGTCTTCGGAGAACACCGTGGCGTCATCCATGTTGCCCTGGCGCAGACGAACGCACCGCCCGTCCTTGATATCGATGGCAGGAATTAGCAGCATGCTTGGGGGGTCAAGACTAAGAGTGTTGTGTTTGACGGAAGAGCCCGGCGCGCCGGAAATCGGTTGGCCGTCGCGGAAACTGCGGGAAGAACGTGATCGTGGATTCGGGAGGACCCTGACAAGTGACGGACGGCCTGATCGACTCGTGATTGAAAACGCTGGCACCGTCGTCGCCGTGGTTCAGGGCCGTTGCGGATTTTCGATGCGGGCAACGGTTCAAGGTTTCCAGTCGACAAAATTCTGGTAAAGACGCAGGCCCGTTGCGGCACTCTTCTCGGGATGGAACTGGGTCGCAAAAATATTATCCCGCGCAATCGCGCAGGTAAAGCGCGTTCCGTAGTCGCACTGAGCGGCGATATGGGCCGGATTGGTCGGCACTGCATGGTAACTGTGGACGAAATAGAACCATGCGCCATCGATGATGCCTCGCCACAATGGATGTCTGGTGACCAACTGGTCGGCCGGAAACACTCGATTCCAGCCCATGTGCGGCACCTTCAGCCGGGTTCCGTCGTCCGATCGCATCTCGCCGAAGTGGACCACCCGACCGGGAATCAGCCCGAGGCCCGGTGTCGGCACACCTGATCGCGATTCGTCGCTTTCGTCCAGCAGCATCTGTTCACCGACGCAGACGCCCAGCAACGGGCGCGTGGCCGCCGCGCGTCGCAGCGCCGTCGATAGTCCCGATTCCTCGAGAAAGTGCATGCAGTCCGGCATCGCGCCCTGACCCGGAAACACGACCCGTTCGGCGGCATCGATTTCCGCCGCCGAACCGGTCACCACGACACGATGACGCGGAGCAACATGCTCGATCGCGCGGGCCACCGATCTGAGGTTTCCCATCCCATAGTCGACAACGGCAATGGTCGCCATGGCGGTCTCAGCGGACAGCGCCCGTGATGAGCGGCGCAGTCACAGGGATTCCTTCGTCGAAGGAATCCGGCCGCCGGTGCGAGGATCCGGTTCGGCCGCCATGCGCAACGCACGTCCGAAGGCCTTGAAGATCGTCTCGCACTGGTGGTGTGCATTGTCGCCGCGCAGGTTGTCGATGTGCAGCGTCATCCCGGCATGATTGACCAGGCCCTGGAAGAATTCGTGAACCAGATCGACGTCGAACGTGCCGATCATCGCGCGTCGGAAGTCGACCGCAAAGACCAGGCCGGGCCGGCCGGAAAAATCGATCACGACGCGGGACAATGCTTCGTCCAGTGGCACGTAGGCATGACCGTAGCGACGAATGCCACGCTTGTCACCGATCGCCTGGGCGATCGCCTGCCCCATCGTGATGCCGATATCTTCGACCGTGTGATGCGCATCGATGTGCAGGTCGCCCTTGGCCGCCACGCTCAGATCGATCAGCCCGTGACGGGCGACCTGGTCGAGCATGTGATCGAGAAAGGCGACGCCAGACTCGAGGGACTGTTGACCTGTACCGTCGAGATCAAGGCTGACCTCGATCTGGGTCTCGGCCGTATCGCGGCGAACTTTGGCGGCACGCATGTTGACAATGGTATCCGGATTATGGGGCGGGCAATGAACCGAATGACGAATGGTCGAAGGCTGGGTCGGGTGCAGCGGGTTCAGCCGCCGAGAATATCGCGCAACGCCGCCTGCAACCGGGCATTTTCATCGGCGGTCCCGACGGTCAGGCGCAGACAGTTTCGCAGCAACGCATGCATTCGACCGACGTTTTTGACGAGTATTCGTCGCTCGAGCAACGCCCGGTGCACATGGTCGCCGTCGCTGAAGCGGGCGAGCAGGAAGTTCGTCGCGGAATCGAATACCCGTACGCCGGGAAGCGCCGCCAGCGAAGCGGCCAGTCGCGGCCGGGCCTCGCGCAATGCCGCTGCCTGCTCCTGCAGAAGTGCATGATGCTCGAGCGCGAACAGCGCCGCGGCCTCGTCCAGGACGCTGATGTTGTAGGGCGGGCGCACCTTCTCGAGTTCGCTCGTGACCGCGGGATGCGCGGTCAGGTAGCCGATCCGGATGCCCGCAAGCCCGATCTTGGAGACGGTGCGCATCAGCACCAGATTCGGCAGTTCGGGCAGACGCGACATCCAGCTGCGTTGGGCGAACGGCTGATAGGCCTCGTCGATGACGACCAGGCCCGGTGCTGCGCGCACGATGGCGGCAATCGCGTCGTCGTCGAAGCAGGCGCCCGTGGGGTTGTTCGGATAGGCGAGATAGACGAGTGCAGGTCGATGACTGGCAATGGCCGCAAGCATCGCCTCGGTGCGCAGCCCGAAATCCTCGTCGAGATCGACGCCGATGAATCCGCTGCCGACGAGTGCCGCACCGATTTCGTACATCACGAACGTCGGAGCCGGTGCCAGCACGGGACCGCACCCCCGGGTGGCCAGCGTCAGCATGCTGATCAGTTCGTCCGATCCGTTGCCGACCACCACCTGGAAACCGTCGGGCACGCCCATCGTGGCCGCGATCCGCGCTTTCAGGGCGGAATAGCTCGGTTGCGGATAACGGTTGATGGCCAGCGATGCCAGTCGTGTCGACAGCGCGGCACGCAGTTCATCGGGCAGCTGGTATGGATTCTCCATCGCGTCGAGCTTCAGATAGCCCGCCGACTCCGGCACCGGGTAGGCACTCATCCGGCGCACGGCGGGCGCGATCGCGCGCAACGCGACTTCGGCGGCGGACCGTGCGATCGCGCTCT
>JBGSTN010000816.1:0-7215 GCA_041736455.1 Burkholderiaceae bacterium
GCGACCCTGCTCGCCGGCGCGAGCCGCTTCGACGGCCGCGTTGAGAGCGAGGATGTTGGTCTGGAAGGCGATACCGTCGATGACGCCGATGATGTCGGAGATCTTGGCCGACGACGCATTGATCGAATCCATCGTCGCGACGACCTGTGACACCATCGAACCGCCTTGCAGCGCCACGTTCGACGCCGAAATCGCCAGCTGATTCGCCTGCTCGGCATGCTCGGCATTGCGCCGCGCGGCATCGGTCAGCTGGGTCATCGAATGAGCCGTTTCGCGCAGGGCGACTGCCTGAGTCGTCGTGCGTGTCGACAGGTCGCGGTTGCCGGCAGCGATCTCGCCAGACGCCGCGGCGATCGATTCGGTGCCGATGCGTACGCGTCGGACGACGCCGGCCAGGCTGTCGCGCATTTCCTTGAGAGACATCTGCAGGCACCCGAGCTCGTTGGACGATGTCACCACGATCTTCTGCGTCAGATCACCCGCGGCGATCTCGCGGGCGATCGACACGCCCTGCTCCAACGGAACCGTGACCACCTTGCGAATGAACGGGTAGATCACCAGCAGCACCGGAATGCAGGTCAGCACCGCGATCAGTATCGATACCAGGCGCTGACTCGCGAGAAAGGCGTTGGACTCTTCGAGCGACAGTTTCATGCTGACCACGCCGAGCACGGAATTCTCCGGCACGGCGTGGCAGGTGGTGCAGTCCTTGCCCAGGTAATCCTTGTGCGCGAGTGCGGGACGCACGGCGCGCAGGAACTCGCCCCGGTCGTCGCTCTGCACGAGGACGATCTCCTTGCCGGTCGCCAACACCTGCTGTTCTTCCGCATCGGGATTGCTCGCATCGGCGGCATTGCCGGGACCGAAGGTGTTCTCGACGGCAGGACCGCGCAGCACCCGCAAGTCGCGAATACCTTTGAGCTGCCTGATCTGATCGAGGAACACGCTGCGCTGGTTGACCGTGCCGGTGACCATCATGCCGGTCAGGCCCGCCATCGTGGCGTCGTGCATGCTCAGCGAAAACACGCGCGACTGCTCGATGGCCGCATCGCGATTGACCTTGTCCTGCCAGACGATACCGAAGGACCAGACGGCGAACAGTGCCAATCCGATGGTCACCAAGAGCTGGATCCAGATCTTCTGATTGCCCACGCGCATACAACGTCCTGACGGTCGATCGATTCACTGCAATGTTGATCTCGCAGCGCGAATCCGATCGTCGGAGAAGCGGATGTTATTCAAATGTTTTCGCACCGGCAGCCGGCCTGCGCCTTGCTCGAGGGTGCCTTCGTCGACGTTTGCGGTGGATGTGGCCATTCATGCATGCGTTTTCGGCGTGACCGCAACTGTCCCGGCTCATGCCCCCCGCGAGATGGTTGCTCGAGGAGTCTTGCACGCATTCAGCCCGTGGACAGGATGCGGTCCGGCCGCCAGAGATTTCTCGAGGAGGTTATCGACATCTTCAATGAGAAGGTATCCATCCACTACGCCACGACCGAGTCGCAGCTGGCAATCCGCCCGAACAGTGCTAAGGGAAAGTGTCGTCCACTCGACGCGGGCGCGCGGCGGACCGATCGATTCGCGGACGCGCCATCCAGCAGTTGTACGTCGACAGCCATGTCACCAAGGCTTGCACATCATCCGTTCGACCGCGCGGCGCGCCCTCGAGAGCCTCCCGGCGCGCCTGCAGCAATGCACTGTCATTCTTCATCGTAGTCGTGCCCAGGTGCTTGTTCGGATTCCAAGCGTGCGCGCGTTCCAACTGCAAGTCTGTTCGTACCCGAACATACCGGCCGCATTTTCTGCCACCCTTTGCATCAGTTCGCGAGCGGGAGTCCCGACGCCTGTACGTTGTCGTACAGACGAGCCGACTCGATCCCCATATAAAGAACAATGAACATATCCGCCATCGATGGCTCGATGGCAATTCTCTGGAGGACTCGAATCATGAAACAACACACTTCCCAACTGGCGCGGGCATCACTGATTTTCATCGGCGCACTGTTCGTGGCGACAACGGCGTCGGCTCAGGTTGCTGGCGGGACGACATCGTTCGACGCGACGATCACCGCGTCGACGCAGATCGCCATGGGCTGGAGCGTCAAGCATACGCTGATGGACCAGACGATCTACAACGAAGAGGGTCAGAAGGTCGGTGCGGTAGACGACCTGATCATCGCCCCCGACAGAAACGTTTCCTACGTGATCGTCGGCGCCGGCGGTTTCATCGGCATCGGCCGTCACGATGTGGCGATCCCGGTGTCGCAGATCCAGGAGCGGGACGGCAAGCTCGTGATGCCCGGTGTGACGAAGGAAATGGTCAAGGCGATGCCGGAGTTCGAATATGCCGGCGACACCGCCAAGCGTGATGCATTCGTTGCGATGGTGACCGGCGAGATAACGAGGGGAAAGGCAACGATGGCTGATCTGCAGGCGAAGGCCGGCGAAGCGACGGCCGATGTCAAGAGCGCAATCGAACGGCAACTCACCACGCTTCAGGACAACTTGCAGCTGGCAGAAACCAAGCTCAACGAGATGACACAAGCCGCTGCGATGCGCTGGCGGGAATTCGAAACGGATGTCGGCGCAGCCACTGCACGCCTTCGCAAATCGATCGAAAGCGCGACCAGTTGATGTTGACCTAACCAGACCGTACCGGACCCAACGAACACTCACCCGCGCCCGACAGGCGCAATGGAATCTCAGATGAACAAGATGCTGGTAGTCGTTTTCGACAACGAATCGGCGGCAGTTGCTGGTCTCGAGGCGCTGCGCAAGCTGCACGCAGAGGGTGAGATCACCCTCTACGCCACGGGTGTCGTCGACAAGGATGTCCGAGGTGTCGTCAGCGTGAAGAAGTCCATGGATACCGACCCGGTCGGTACGGTTACCGGCCTTGCGGTGGGCAGTCTGATCGGTCTGCTCGGTGGACCGGCAGGCGTCGCGGTAGGCGCCGTGACGGGCTCCATGCTCGGTGCCGTTCGCGATTTCTGGGTCGCGGGCGTGGGCATGGACTTCATCGAAGAGGTTGATGAGCACCTGCAACCCGGGAAGGTGGCACTCGTGGCCGAGATCGAAGAAGAGTGGGTGATCCCACTCGACGACGCACTGGAGGCTGCCGGCGGAACCGTCCTGCGCCGGACTCGAACCGAAGTCGCGGAGGCCCGGTTCGACCACGATATCGCGGTCCTCAAGAGCGATATCGAGGCGCTCGAGTCCGAGGCAGTCAATGTGGTGGGTGCAGCGCAGTCGAAGCTGCAGACCAGGCTCGCCACCGCAAGAACTCGCCTCGACCGCGCCGTACTGAGTGCCAGACAGCGTGTCGACTCCATTCGGCAGGAAGCGGATACCAAGACCGAATCGCTGAAGTCGCAACTCGAGCAGGCCCGCGACGATGTCAGGAGCAGGGTCGCGGATCGGGTGAAGCGGGTACAGAACGGATACCACGAACGCGGCGCCAAGCTGTCCAAAGCCTGGGAGCTGACCAGGGAAGCTTTGACGAAGTGAAAGGGTTGCTTGCCATGAACTGGCTCACAGGGTCGTTGCTCGCTGTCGCATTGCTCGCACTCATCCTGGTGGGATTCACATACTACGGTGAGCATCGCTGGACCCGTGAAACGGGCAAGGTGATTGCGCGCCTGGATGCCGGTCGCCAAACCTCCTTCTCGCCCGGGCGCTACGACCCGGGCGAGATCGCTGGCCTGCCCGCTCCGGTGCAGCGCTATTTCCGTGCCGTACTCAAGCCGGGCCAGGCGATCGTCACCGCTGTCACGATCGAACACACGGGCACGTTCAACCTGTCGGCAACGGGTGAACAATGGCGACCGTTCACCTCCCGACAGAGGGTGATCACTCGTCGCCCGGGGTTCCTGTGGAACGCCCGCATCCAGATGGCGCCTGGCATCGCGGTGCTGGTACACGACTCCTACATTGGCGGACAAGGTCTGCTGCACGCCACAGTGCAAGGCCTCGTCGACGTGGCGAACACTCAGGCAGGCGGCGAACTGGCGCGCGGCGAGTTGATGCGTTTTCTTGCCGAGGCGGCCTGGTACCCGACGGCCCTGCTGCCGAGCCAGGGAGTGCAATGGTCAGCCGTCGACGATCGATCGGCGAACGCGACACTGGATGTCGACTCGATTGCCCTCACATTGCTGTTTCGCTTCGACGAAGCGGGCCTGATGCAGTCGGTGCGCGCCGAAGCGCGCGGCCGCATGTCCGGATCGGAAATCAGTATGGCCCCTTGGGAGGGCCGCTGGTCGAACCAGCAGCAAGTCGAAGGCATGACAGTGCCGTTCACGGGTGAAGTCGACTGGGTGCTGCCCGAAGGGCGCAAGACCTACTGGCGCGGCACCATCTCGACACTCGACTACGAGTGGGCGCCCTGATCGCGATTGACGCAGGTCAACGACAAGTCGCCCCGGCAGGCGCTCAATGATTCCACGCCCTGTTCTGGAGAATCGCATGCAAATCATCAAGGAGCTTTTCACGTCGGAGGTCGGCCTGTTCAGCGCTGCCGGCATCGCCTTCATGTTGGGCATGGGAATCTTCTTCGTGCGGTTCTTCCTCAGGCACATGCGCGAGGACGAGGAGCGGTCCAAGGCTGCAAAGCACTGATCCGATCCTGCCGCGACCCGCTGGTCGCGCCGAGGGTGGTCGGGGATCGGTCCGACCATGCGGGTGCACAATTGAGCCGTGGACATTCTGCCGGGCATCATGGGGGACAGGAATGCGAGGCTTTCAATTGACATTCTTCACTCAACAGCAGCGCCGACACGGTCATCTTCCTCTCGGGGAATGGTTGCTACAGGAGGCACGTTCGCTCGGCGTCGCGGGGGCGACGTTGATTGCGGCGACGGAAGGGTTCGGTCACGATCGCAAGCTGCATTCCGCGCATTTCTTCGAACTCGCCGATCAGCCGATCGAGATCATGCTGGCTGTCAGCGAACAGGATGCGGATCGCCTGTTCGACAAGTTGCGCGACGAGAAGATCGACATCTTCTATGTGAAGACGCCGATCGAGTTCGGTACGACTGGCGCTTCCTCGGACGAGGGCGGCGCGCAAGCATGATCACGCCGTCGCCGCATCGGCAGATCGGACCGGGCGATGCGATGGCTTGGTATCCGAGACATGTCCGACGACAGCCATCTCACCAACGCCGACACTTCGCCGGGTCGAACGCGATGGGCACTCCGGTACTTTGCATACGGCTGCCGGTCCGTTCGTTCTCGAACACATTCGTGGTATTGCCTGCCGTCGTGTTCGGACACACATGAACGGACAACCCGACCCTATGTGCGGTGTCGTACAGACCGGTGCGTTGAACGCTCGTATAACTTTCTGGGAACGCTTACGTCATCGATCGATCGATGGCCACTTCCTGCGTCGACGCAGATTGCCATGGGCTGGAGCGTCAGGACGACGCGGCTGGACCAGACCATCTGCAACGAAGAGGGCCAGAAGTTTGGCGCGGTCGATGACCTGATCATCCAGAAGAACTTGCGGCTGGCCGAAACGAATTTGAACGAGATGACGCAAGCGGCGACGATGCGCTAGCGTGAGTTCGAAGCCGAAGTCGGCCCAGCCTCCGCACGGCTTCGCAAGTCGATCGAAACAGCGTCAAGTTGAACCAGTTCGCACTACGCCATTGGCCTGGACAGACATTCACCCGAGCCCGACAGGGCCCAATGGAATATCACATGAACAAGATGCTGGTAGTCGTTTTCGACGATGAATCGTCCGCGGAAGCCGGCGTAAAGGCCCTGCGCAAGCTCCACGCCGAGGGCGACATCGCTCTCTATGCAACCGTTATCGTGGACAAGGACCCTTCCGGTGTCGTCCGCATGAAGAATTGCAGGCAAACCGATCCCATCGGCACCATCACGGGTCTGGCAGTGGGCAGCATGATCGGACTGCTCGGCGGACCGGCCGGGGTCGCAGCGGGCGCCATGACAGGCAACATGCTCGCAGCCGTGCGTGACTTCTGGGTGGCAGGTGTCGGCTTGGACTTCATCGAAGAAGTCGATGCCCTCCTGCGACCCGGCAAGGTTGCGCTCGTGGCCGAAATCGAAGAAGAGTGGGTGATCCCGCTTGACGAAGCGCTGGAGGTAGCCGGCGGAACCGTCCTGCGCCACAGCCGCACCGCGGTGGCTGAAGCCCGGTTCGATCACGACATCGCTGCTCTCAATGGAGATATCGAAGCGCTTGAGTCCGAAGCCGTGCATGCCGTGGGTGCAGCGCAGAACAAGCTGCAAGCCAGACTCGCTGCTGCGAAGTCGCGCCTGAGCGGCGCTGCTCAACGCACCAGGCAACGGGTCGATGTGATCAAGAAGGAGGCGGACGCCAAGGCTGATTCGCTGAAGGCGCAGCTGGAACATGCCCGGGAAGACGTCCGGACCAGGGTGGCTGCACGCGTGAAGCGCGTACATAACGGCTACCATGCCCGAGGTGCCAAGCTGTCGAAGGCCTGGGAACTGACGAGGGAAGCCTTGTCGACGTGAGCCGGTCGCTTCCGGCGAAGTGGTTCGTCGGGTCGTCGCAAATCCTCTTACGAACTCTGCGGTCTTACAGAATCGATTATGCAATGCCCATTAGACTGATTCGCTTTATCAGCAGCCGTAAAGGATGAAGCGTCTGCGCGTCCGCTCGAGCGCATGGATCCGGTGCGTCCCGACGGCAAGGGCATAGTGTCGTGTGCGGTTTCAGTGGTGAAGCGAATTTCTCCGGCGCACCGGCCGATGTGGCCGCGATTGCGGCAATGAACGACGCAATGCGTGCGCGCGGTCCCGATACTGGAGGCGTGATCGCCAACGGTTCGGTCGGCTTCGGGCATCGGCGGCTCAAGATCATCGATCTGTCCGACAAGAGCCGTCAGCCGCTGGTCGATGCCGAATTGGGCCTGACGGCCGTCTTCAACGGCTGCATCTACAACTATCGCGAACTGCGCAGCGAATTGCAGGCGCAGGGCATGCGCTTCTTTTCCGACGGCGATTCGGAAGTCGTGCTCAAGGCCTATGCGGCCTGGGGTTGGCGCTGCGTCGAGCGTTTCCTGGGCATGTTCGCGTTCGCCATTCACGAGCGCGACTCCGGTCGCCTGGTGCTTGCGCGCGACCGCTTCGGCATCAAGCCGCTGTACTGGTCGCGCCATGGTGAACGACTGCGCTTCGCGTCCACGCTGCCGGCGCTGCTCGCGGGCGGTGACGTCGACACGATCGATC
>JBGSTN010000399.1:0-2988 GCA_041736455.1 Burkholderiaceae bacterium
CGTGCTCGAGGGCGCAGCGCGCTTCCGGCGCCTGTTCGAAGATGCGCCGGTGCCGATGCGCCTGTTCAGTGATCAGGGCGTCATCCTTGCCCAGAACCGGCGTTGCGCGCAGTTGTTCGGCTACACGATGGCGGAACTCACGAGCAGTGCCGACTGGTGGCAGCAGGCCTACCCCGATCCGGCTTATCGAGATCGGGTGCGTCATTTCTGGGCCGACGCCTTCGAACGCGCCGCTCGGACCATGGAGCGTGTCGAGGTAGGCGAATTTCGCATTCTCTGCAAGGACGGCACGGAGCGGTTGGTGCAGATCTCCTGTGTGCTGCTGCGCGACGGCCTGCTGTCGTCGTACATCGATATCACGGAGCAACGCCAGGCAGAGGTACAACTGGGCCTCTGGAGCGATGCGTTCGAAACGTCGGAACTCAACCTAGCCGTTGGCGACGTAGTCAGGCAGGAGATCCTGGCGGTCAACCCTGCCTTCGCCCGGCGCCGTGGCCATCAACCGGAGGATCTGGTCGGCTCGCCGATCGCGATCCTGTTCCCGCCGGACCGGTTGCCGGAGGTTCTGGAAAGGATGGGCGAAGCGAGCGCCAAGGGTCATCTGGTTTTCGAGACCGAACATGTCGACAAGTCGGGCAAGCGTTTCCCCGTCCTTCTGGATGTCACCGTTGCTCGCGGCGCCAGTGGCGAACCCATGACGCGAATCGTCTACGCGCTCGACATCAGTGAGCGCAAAGCGGCTGAAGAATCGCTGCGCAACGCTCACATCACACGCGAAGCGATTCTGCAGAGCATGACCGATGGCCTCATGATCGCCAGTCCCAGCGGTGAGGTGATCGACATCAATCCTGCTGCGCAACGCCTGCACGGTTTCAGCAGCAGGGACGAAGCGCTGTGCGCTCTCACCAGGCCCGCCGAATTATTCGAGCTGCATGATCTCGATGGCGCGAAGCAGCCACTGGAGCATTGGCCACTGGCGCGCGCCTGCCGTGGCGAAGTCTTCACCAATCAGGAACTCCAGGTTCGCCGGCGCGACACGGACCAGATCCTCGTTGCCAGCCATGGCGGCGCAGCGGTGCGCGATGCCGACGGACAGGTGCGGCTGGGGATCGTCACCTTCCGCGATATCAGCGAGCAGAAGCGCGCGGAGGCAAGAATCGCGCAACTCGCCTACTACGATCCTCTCACGGGTCTGCCCAATCGTCGTCTGCTCGAAGAACGGCTGAAGGTCGCACTGGAACAGGTGAAGCGCCATGGCGGATGTCTGGCCGTGATGGTGCTCGATCTCGACCATTTCAAGGCGATCAACGATGCACTCGGTCATGCGATCGGGGACGCGCTGCTGGTCAATGTGGCGCGACTCATGGGTACCTGCGTACGCGCCTCCGACACCGTGGCTCGACCTGGCGGTGACGAGTTCATGCTCGTGCTGCCGGCAGTCGACGCCGAGGGCGCCGCTCATCTGGCCGAGAAGCTGGTGGCGCGACTCGCCGATCCAATCGTTATCGAGGGGCACGATCTCGCGATCAGCATCAGCCTGGGCATCAGTCTCTCGCCACAGGATGGCGACACGGCCAGCGAACTGATCGCGCGCGCCGACACCGCCATGTACCGTGCCAAGCAGGTCGGGCGCAATCGCTTCCAGTTCTTCACCGAAGACATGCAGCGCGAGGCGGTTCGGATCATGACGCTCGAGCACCAATTGCGCCAGGCGATCGGCGGCGGAGAACTCTGCCTGCACTACCAGCCGCAGGTTGCGCTCGACGACGGCCGGCCGATCGGACTGGAAGCTCTCGTGCGTTGGAGGCATCCCGCGCGCGGACTCATCGGTGCCGACCAGTTCGTCCCGCTTGCCGAGGCGAGCGGGCTGATCCTCGACCTCGGCGCCTGGGTGCTGAAGGAAGTCGGTCGCCAGCTGCAGCGCTGGTCGAGATCGGGGCTGCTCCTTCCGGTAGCGATCAACGTCTCTCCCCAGCAGTTTCGCAATCGCGAGCGTCGCGCCGCTTTGAGTGCCCAGGTCCGCGAGCTCCTTGGCGACAGTGGCCTCGATCCTGCGCTACTGGAACTCGAAATCACCGAGAACAGCCTTCTCGAGGATACGGAGGAGAACCTTGCGACCTTGCAGGAGCTGCGCAAGCAGGGTGTGCGCCTGACGCTCGATGACTTCGGTACCGGCTATTCGAGCCTGGGTACCCTCGATGCGTTCCCGGTCGACCGGCTGAAGATCGACCAGAGCTTCGTGCGCGCTGCGCCTGAACAGGCGAAGCAGGCCGCCATCATCGAAACCATACTCGCACTCGGACGCCATCTGGAGTTCTCGGTGATTGCCGAGGGAGTCGAGACGGAAGCGCAGGTCGAACTGCTGCGTCGCCTGGGATGCCAGCAGGCTCAGGGGTATTACTTCAGCCGTCCCCTGCCGGCCGACGCCCTCGAGCAATGGTTGCAGCATCACGCCTGACGCTCGACCCGGATCGCTGCTCCCATTCGCCGTGACGCCCGTTTTCTGGTGACACATCGCGCGGGCGCGAGGAACGGGCTTTGCCGCGCGCGAACGAAATGGCTGGCGCGTCGATCCGACCGAATGCAGGCGCGCTATTTGCTGCCCACGCGCTCTCCCTGAACGAACGACTTTCGAACTGTTTCGCGTCCTGCCGATCTGCCATCGCGCGACGCGTCGGAATCCTCGCACGTGTCGGCCCGCTTCCATCATTCGAGCGTGACGTTGCCTGCCAGTACAGCAAGGAGATCTCATGGAACGTGTGACCCGTCGCACTTTTCTCTCGACCACGTCGACACTCGGAGCGGCCGCGCTGCCCGGGATTGCCGGTAATGCGGCCGCTGCGGAAGCGGACGCCACCGGCCTGCCGCCCGGATCCGTCCATCGACCCGATGATGGATGGCGCCTGAATCTCGTGTTGCAAGTGAACGGCACGCCGCAGGCCGTGACCGTCGACCCGCGCACGACACTGCTCGACACCTTGCGGGAGC
>JBGSTN010000848.1:0-3216 GCA_041736455.1 Burkholderiaceae bacterium
CCCGCCCCCGGTCACGACGTCGCCTGGCAGCACGACGAGCCCACCACCGGAACCCGGCACGGTGGTGCTGCAGGACTCGTACACGCCGGTATCGATGCAGTGCACGAACAGCACCGGCACGCCGCCAACGTTCGAGGTCGAGGTCGCCTATGCGAAACCGACGTTCCAGATGAACGCTCCGAATCCGGCCAACCCGGCGATTCCCTCGTCGTTGACCTGGGTGACGCCAACCAACGGCGTGCCGGACCAGCTTGGTTCGACGGCGAACTTCACCGCGCAGACGACCGATGGCAACTTCGTCGTGTCGGCCGACGTCCATATCACGCCGCCACGACTCTTGAAGGTGGTCTATAGCGGGAGTGCGGTGGGTTCTTCGGTCACGGTCTGCCTGGATCCGTCGGACCCGGTCTAGGCATCACGCGACGCAGGCCCCGAGGGTTGCGACACCGGCATCGAACCGGGTCGCAGCCGACTCCTGTGGCTTCCCGCCGCATCGGATCGGCACCTCGCGAGGTCAAGCCGAGGTCAGCATCCGGAAGTACTCTTCGCGTGAATTGTCGTGAAGGGTATGCCGCATCTGGATCCAGGTGACGACATCGTTGGCGGGGATCGGACGCGACAGGTAGAACCCCTGGATCTCGTCGCAGCCCATCGCGGCCAGTGTTCGCAATTCGCCCACCGATTCGACGCCCTCGGCCACGACACGCAGGCCCAGTTGCCGACCCAGGTCGATCGTCGAACGCACGATGGTCGCGTTGCCCCGATTGTCATTCATGCCGGTGACGAACGAGCGATCGATCTTCAACTCGTTGACCGGAAGCTTCTGCAGCTGGCTCAGCGTCGAGTAGCCCGTCCCGTAGTCGTCGACGGACAGTTGCACACCGAGTTTGGCGATCGAACGCAGGTTCTTCAATGCCGTTTCCGTTTCGCTGAGTACGCCGCTTTCGGTGATCTCGAGGCACAGACGGTTGGCCGGCACCTGTTCCTTCAGCAGGATATCCTGGACGGTTCGCGCAAATTCCGGGCGCTCGATGTCCTGCGCTGCCACGTTCACGCAGACATGCAGATCGAGTTGCTCGCGTCCGAGTCGCGCGGCGAAACGGACACCCTCGGCCACGACCCAGCTCGTCAGTTCACGCATGAACCCGGTCTTCTCGGCCAGCGGCAGGAACTGACTGGGTGGGATCCGGCCCTGCTTGGGATGATCCCAACGCACGAGACCCTCCACGCTCTTGATCAGACCGGTGTTAAGGTCCAGCTTGGGCTGGTACTCGAGCACGAACTGCTTCTTGGCGAGGGCGTCGCGAAGTTCACCGAGCATCGACAGAGACGATGGTTCCGGCTTCTTGCCACGCGCGTCGCCGTTGTAGACCGAACGGCCCGCCTGCTTGCGCTTGGCGTTGTACATGGCCGTGTCGGCGTGCCGCATCAGGGCGAGCGAATCGCGCCCATGATCCGGGTAGACGGCAATGCCGATACTCAGGCTGATATCCACCGTTTCGCCCTTGAGCTTGAGCGGCGTCTTCATCGCGTCCAGCACGTGCTGAGTCACCGCATCCGCGGACTCCTGCCCGCCACCCATCAACAGCACGAATTCATCGCCGCCCAGGCGCGCAACGGTATCGCTGGTACGCACCGTCATCTTCATGCGCCGGGCGACTTCGATCAAAAGGACGTCGCCGGCATCGTGGCCCAGCGTGTCGTTGACCCACTTGAAGCGATCGAGATCGATCAGGGCGACCGAGAAGCTGCCTTTCGAGCGCTCGGCAGCGACGATCGCGTGGTCCAGCCGGTTCGTGAGCAGCGCCCGGTTCGGCAGACCGGTGAGCGCGTCGGTCAGCGCCGACTCGCGGATGCGTTTTTCGCGCACTTCGGCGGACGAGCTGAGCAGGTTCGCTCGCCGCATCAGCAATCCGGTTTCGTCGTTGTGTCCCGGTTTCAAGCGCTGCGTGTAGTCACCATTCTGAGTGCGCTCGAGCGCGTCGGCGACCGCCGAGATCCGGCGTGCCAACCAGCGACCCATGGCAAATGCGGCGAGGAACGCCAGCGTGCAATTCAGGATCGCGACCTGGTTGAACGTGATGACCCGATCGGGGAACACCGCGGCGATCCTGTACACCCCGTAATTGGCAAGGCCCAGGAAGAGCGCCATCAGGAAGGCGAATCGGGAACTCAGACCGAGCATCGACGGTTTGATACCGGCGATCCCTTCCTGCGGCTCATTGGCCGTGGCGACGGCCGTATTCGCCGTCGCAATCACGAGAGGATCGTTGGGATCGAGGTCCGGTACGGCACTGGCGTCCGAATCTCGATTCTGCTTTGTTCTGAGGAGTCGCATCAGTGGGTATCGTCAAATTCAGCCGGTAATGTATGGCTCGCCTGCATGCATCCGTATCGATGCACGCCGGGCGGACGGTCACGACCGACGGATGCCGTCGAATCCGACAGGAACTTCGGAATCCCGCTCAAAAGCAGATTTCGTAGCGCACGGTAGCCAGCGACTCGTTCATCCGGAAACGCCAGCGGCTGTGCACCCGGTAGCCGCTATCGAGGCGTGGCCGGTAGATCAGCGAGTCGGTATACCTGACCTGAATCGCGTTCAGCACCAGTTCGATCGCGACGGTTCGCGAGGAGTAGCTGTCTCGACCGAAGAACCGGTCGTGCGGTAGCGAGGTCGGATCGAACGGCGTCGCCGACAACGGAACGCGGGCACGCGCGCCGTCGTCGTCCCGTACGAGCGACCATTCGAGACGCTCGCTCGCCTGGGCGACGCCCTGTGCAACCAGGAAGAACAGCACGCTTGCCAAACGGTGGACCCGCATCGCCTTGCTCCGGATCGCGGCGCTGGCAGGTGGAACACTCCGCCATCACAACGACTAAGGCAGTCTAGCGACGTCGGTAGATCTTGCAGTGATACAAGTCACACGATACGGCCCCGTCACTGCGCGTATTCGCATATCGATGTTCGACACGAATCGGCGCGAGGCCGTCGCAGCCGCCGGACAGACTGGCATACGGCTACGGTCTGCCGTTGATCGATCGTGTCCGGCCGCCCGGCGGAACCGGATAGACCGCCTCGCCGTCGATGACGAAGACACGATCGCTACCCGCTGCGGTGATCGGGTATCCGCCGGTGAACTCGCCGAACGCGGGCAGCATGGCCAGCGTCGGCTGAAGCCAGAAGCAACGCAGTCGCAATGTGTCGCAGCGGCCGCG
>JBGSTN010000861.1:0-3654 GCA_041736455.1 Burkholderiaceae bacterium
CGGCGCCGCCCGCAACGGCGGCATTCGCGCGTGCGCGCCGACGTGCGGCGAGATCGGCGATGGTGCCGACGATGCCCTTCGGGAAGATCAGCACGATGGCGACGATGGCAAGGCCGAGCAACAGCCGCCAATGCTCGGTCATCGGCATCAGCGTATCCTTGAGCTTGTGGAAGGCGAGGGCGCCGACCGGCGCGCCGGCCAGTTGCTGAATGCCGCCCATCAGCACCATCACCAGGAAGTCGACCGAGGTGGCGATCGACATCATCGAGGGGTCGATCGAGCCCTTCGAAAAGGCGAACAGCGCGCCGGCCAGTCCGGCGAGGCTGCCGGCGAGCGTGAAGGCCAGCCAGCGTTGTCGAGGCACGTCGATACCGATCGCGTCGGCTCTGACGACGCTGTCTCGGGCGGCCCTGAGTGTATAGCCGAACGGTGCGTGGATGGTGTGCCAGAGGCCGGCGATGCACAGCGAGGCGAGAACCAACACCAGATAATAGTAGACGGTACGGCTGGCGGCCCACTGCGACGGCCACACGCCGACGATGCCGTTGTCGCCGCCGGTCACCTCGACCCACTGGAAAGCGACCGCGTAGGTGATCTGCGCGAAGGCGAGCGTCAGCATGGCGAGATAGATGCCGGACAGCCGCACGATGAACAGCCCGAACAGGGCGGCGCCGGCACCGGCGACGAGAGGGGCGACCATCAGCGCCGGCTCCATGGCGAGCCCGAACGATTTGACCGCGAGCGCGGCAGCGTAGGCGCCGAGGCCGAAGTAGGCGGCATGGCCGAACGAGTGCATGCCTCCCGGGCCCATGATGAAGTGCAGGCTCGCCGCGAACAGGGCGGCGATCAGCATGTCGATCAACAGCACGGGCAGGTAAGGAAAGGCTGCACCGGCCAACGGCACGCATGCGAGCGAGACGACGACGACGAGAAGCAGGAATCGGAGCGGCATCGAGGCACGCCGCATCGGCAGTTCGACATCGCCCGTCTGGCGCACCGCAATCGACGGCTTGCCCAACAGACCATTGGGACGCCAGATCAACACGGCGGCCATCACCAGAAACTCGATCACGAGCGTGAGCTTCGAGACCGACACGACGACACCCGAAATGTCTACCTGACCGATCGCGATGCAGATCGCCTTGAGCATCGCGATGAGCAAGGCGGCCAGGAAGGCACCGGGAATGCTGCCCATGCCGCCCACCACGACCACGACGAAGGCATCACCGAGAATCAGCAGATCGAGTTCGAGGCTCGCCGGTTCGCGAGGCAGTTGCAGCGCGCCGCCCAGGCCCGCCAGGAACGCACCGAGCGCGAACACGCTGGTGAACAGCCACGCCTGGTTGACACCCAGCGCACCGACCATTTCGCGGTCCTGAGTCGCGGCACGGACCAGCGTGCCCCAGCGGGTCCTGGTGAGGATCCACCAGAGCGCGGCGAGCATCAGTGGGCCGACCGCGATCAGCAACAGGTCGTATTGCGGGAACGATCGGCCCAGCAGGGTCACGGATCCGGAGAGACCGGGCGCGCGCGGTCCGAACAGTTCCTCGGGCCCCCACGCCGCAAGTGCGGCATCGCGGATCACCAGCACCAGCGCAAACGTGGCGAGCAGTTGAAAGAGTTCGGGCGCGCGGTAGATGCGACGCAACAGCAGCAATTCGATCAGCGCACCGAGTATTCCGACCGACAGCGAAGCAAGCAGTATCGCCGACCAGTAACCCGTCGCCGACGAGCCGAACAACGAGACCAGCGAATAGGCACCGTAGACACCGAGCATCGTCAGCGAACCGTGCGCGAAATTCACGATCCGGGTGACGCCGAAGATCAACGACAGGCCGGTTGCGATCAGGAACAGGGTCGAGGCGCTGGCCAGACCATTGATCAGTTGTGCGGCGAATCCGGAAAGGGTCATCGTCCGATCAGCGCCGCGCGTCCTGGGTCATCGGCGCTACTTGACCGGCCGGCGCTTGGCGACTTCGGCATCCGACGGCTGGAAATCGGCGCCATCGGCGTAGCGGAAATCACGCATGGTGCCCTTGCCGTCCACGCGCGTCGTGCGACCGACGAATGCGCCGAGGGTGGCCTGATGATCCTGCGGCCTGAATGTCGCCGAGCCGATCGGGGTGTCGAAACTCGCGCCTCGGAAGCCCTTGATCATCGCATCGGGACTGACCGTCTCCGATCGTTCGAGTCCCGCGGCGATCGCCTTGATCATGCCGTAGCCGACGATCGAACCGAGCCGCGGATAGTCATCGAAACGCTTCTGGTAACGCACGACGAACTCGCTGTGCACCGCAGTGTCGATACGGTCCCAGGGGTAACCGGTGACCAGCCATCCTTCCGGCGCCTCTTCCTTCAACGGGTCGAGGTATTCGGGTTCGCCGGTCAACAGGCTGACCACCTCGCGCCCGTCGAACAGGCCCCGGGTATTGCCTTCACGGACGAACTTGGCGAGATCGGCGCCGAACAACACGTTGAAGATGCCGTCGGGCCTGGTGTCGGCCAAGGCCTGCACGACTGCACCGGCATCGACCTTGCCCAGCGGGGGCGCCTGCTCGCCGACGAATTCGACCCCCGGCAGGGCGGCCTTCATCAGCGCACGAAACGTGTCCGCGGCCGATTGGCCGTACTCGTAGTTCGGGTAGACCAGCGCCCATCGTTTCCTGCCGCTCTTGACCGCGTCGGGGACGAGCATCGCAACCTGCATGTAGGTCGACGGGCGCAGGCGGAACGTGTAGTCGTTGCCCTCCTCCCAGACGATCTTGTCCGTGAGAGGTTCGGACGCCATGTAGATGACCTTGCGCTGTCGGGCGAAGTCGGCCAGCGCAAGGCCGACGTTGGACAGGAAGCCGCCGGCGATCAGGTCTACCCGCTCACGTGACAACAACTCCTCGGCGGCGCGCACCGCATTGCCGGGTACACCGCCATCGTCGCGCGAAACCAGCTCGAGCTTGCGACCCTTGATGCCGCCTGCCGCATTGACCTCCTCGAGCGCCAGTTCGTAGCCCTTCTGGTAAGGCTCGAGAAACGCGGCGAAGCGCTTGTAGCTGTTGATTTCTCCAATGCGAATCGGATCGGCCGCGTGGGCGAGGCTGCCTGCGAGCAGGACGCCGGCGCTGCACAGTGCGAACAAGGCACTCCTGTTGAAGCGGCGGCGGCAATGTCGAAAACGCTGGCGTGGCGCGATGGTCATGAGGATCTCCGATTGTCGTGGATTCAACCTGGTCGGTCGACCGTGTCGACCTGATGTTCGTGTCGTCCTGCCGCGAGCGTAGCAGCAAATGCACGAGGCCCGGCAACGACCGGCGGACCGGGGGTGCCGGGCCTGCCGGCGATGATGCAGCCGGAGCGGGGCACGGTCACTGGGCCGCTGCAGCTGCCTTCGCCGTTGCCGAAACCGTCGCCGACCAGAGAACGTTGCCCGGCGAGTTCGAGTCGCACCGCGTCGACGCAGCCGCGTCGAAGCAACGTCATTGCATGACGACGACCAGCCGCGAGTGCCATTGCGATTTCGCCCGCTTCGAGACGTCCCACCTGCGTGGTGACTGGGCCGATTTCGACGTGGCGGCCAATACCGTCACGCTCGGCGGCAAGGTGGTGCTGACCGAGGGACGCCAGGTCGTCAACGGCGAACGCCTGGTGATCGACCTGACG
>JBGSTN010000870.1:0-3775 GCA_041736455.1 Burkholderiaceae bacterium
GCCGCGACTCGTTGCAACCGGCTGTGTCCGCCACGGCGCCGCTCGCTTCGCGTATCCTTGCCCCGTCGGCGTTGTGTCTCTCGTTGCCTACCCTCTTCGCCGATTGTGAATTGAAAACGGCGATGGCCGACGCCGACTGGCGCGGCATCGCGCGCCGGCACCGGAAGAGACCAGGCGCAAGACGAGACGGAGACGGAACCCGATGAAGACCCGCATCACCGAACTGTTCGACATCCAGCACCCGATCATCCAGGGCGGCATGCACTATGTCGGTTTCGCCGAGTTAGCCGCAGCCGTTTCCAACGCGGGAGGCCTGGGCATCATCACCGGACTCACCCAGAAGACGCCGGCGGCGCTTGCCAACGAAATCGCGCGCTGCCACGACATGACCGACAAGCCGTTCGGCGTGAACCTGACCTTCCTGCCTACCGTTTCGTCGCCCGACTATCCCGGCTACATCAAGGCGATCATCGACGGCGGCATTCGAATCGTCGAGACTGCCGGAAGAAATCCGCAGGAGCATCTGCCGAGACTCAAGAATGCGGGAATTCGAATCATCCACAAGTGCACATCGGTTCGTCACTCGCTGAAGGCCCAGGCGATCGGTTGCGATGCCGTCTCCGTCGACGGTTTCGAATGCGGCGGGCATCCCGGCGAAGACGATGTGCCCAACATGATCCTGCTGCCGCGCGCGGCCGACGACCTGGACCTTCCATTCGTCGCTTCCGGGGGCATGGCCGATGCGCGCAGTCTCGTCGCCGCGCTCGCCCTGGGTGCAGACGGCATCAACATGGGCACACGCTTCATCGCGACCAGGGAGGCGCCCGTTCACGAGAACGTCAAGCAGGCGCTGGTTGCCGCGAGCGAACTCGACACCCGGCTCGTCATGAGGCCGCTGCGCAACACCGAGCGCGTCCTCAACAATGCCGCGACCGAACGGCTGTTGGCCAAGGAAACGTCGCTCGGTACGAGCCTGCGATTCGAAGACATCATCGACGAGGTCGCCGGCATCTATCCGAAGGTCATGATCGATGGCGATGTCGCCGCAGGCGTCTGGTCGTGCGGCATGGTCGCGGGGCTCATCCATGACGTGCCCAGTTGCGCGGAGTTGATTTCGCGCATCGTCTCGGAGGCCGAAATGATCATCTCGAAGCGGCTCACCGGCATGTTGGCCTGAGCCGCATCGGCACGTACCCCGTTCGTTCGATCTGGTAGGGACGGCCGGACTCGCGCCATCGACCGGCAACCGACCAGAGCGACATGAAATCGTCGATCGAACCGATCGTCGTGCCACCGATCGCGGTAAGCCCCCGCTCGAACAACGCATCGGGCAGGCAGCCCGCCGTTGGGCCGATCAGGCAGACCTGACCCGCGCCACGCGTCAACTCGAGCAATCCCTCGAGCGTGCCATTGAGCAGCGTCGTCCCGGTGATCAGGATCTTGTTGCAGCCGGCGAGCGCCGACGAATCGAGCGTGACGATCAGGCCGGGTTCATGACAGACGCGCTGCTCGTTCAGCTCGATGACGGTCAGCGACGCACCGCTCGCCCGTATCGGCTCGACGAGGCGCCCGAACCAGCCCACCATCCCGATCCGGTCGCCGGGCTCGATCGCCAGCATCTCGACGGTGCCGGGACTCTTCGGCAGTTCGACACCGGCGCGGCGCATCGCGAATTGACTGATCGCATTGATCGCGGCAAGACCCAGAGAGCGCTGCCAGCCGGCCTGCTGCTCGTACAGCGAGGCCAGCTCGATGACCGGCAAACCGGCAACGACCCTGCCCGGCAATTCGCGTTGCAGCCCGGCAAGCGCGTCGTCGATGGCCGTATAGGTGAGGCCCACGGTGCCGTCAGCGAGGATCAGGGCGGCGAAATTGTTGCAGATTCGCCAGGGCTGATCGTCCGGCCGGGATGGATCGACCGGTTCGAGAGGCGGCAGCACGAAGTCACGCACGGCGGGCAGCTCGAATCGTGAACCGAGCCAGTGTGTCAGTCCGAGAAGATCCTGCTCCAGGCTGTTCACGGGGTTCCCGGATGAATAATGGGTGGTCCGCCGGGCAAGTTGGCGAATCGATCGATGCCCGGCAATCTTGCAGGTCATCACCAACACTTGCTGGTCAATGCAAACCAGCTGTGCTAACGTCCGACCCATGAAAGATATCGCGTCCATTCTTCTGCCGCTACTGCTGCTTTGCCATCACGGGCGAAGTCGGTAACGCGCAACCTTTCACCGACCAACGGCCCGTCAGCCTCCCAGCTGCGGGCCGTTCTGGTTTGCGGGCTGGCTGGTCAGGCGGGGTAGTGCCCACCCCGAACCATCCGATTCAGCGAGAGCTCCCATGATGATGCAAGACCCCGCCCGCAAGTACCGCGCCTTCGCACCGGTCGGCCTGTCCGATCGCACCTGGCCCGACCAGGTCCTCGCTTCGCCACCCCTGTGGTGCAGTGTCGACCTGCGCGATGGCAACCAGGCGCTGATCGAGCCCATGGACGTGGTCCGCAAGCAGCGAATGTTCGACATGCTGGTGGAGATCGGGTTCAAGCACATCGAGGTCGGGTTTCCGTCGGCCTCGCAGGTCGAGTTCGATTTCGTGCGCAATCTCATCGAGCACGACCGCATTCCGGACGATGTGACGATCCAGGTGTTGACCCAGGCGCGCGATCATCTGATCACGCGGACCTTCGAGTCGTTGCGCGGGGCCAGGCGCGCCATCGTGCATTTCTACAATGCCACGTCACCGACGATGCGCGAAGTCGTCCTCGGCATGAACGCGGACCAGATCATCGCGCTCGCCGCCAGCAGCGCGCAGCTGATCAAGGAACATGCGGCCGCGCAACCGGAAACCATCTGGTCGTTCGAATATTCGCCGGAACACTTCTCGGGCACCGAACTCGAGTTCGCGCGGCGCGCAATCGACGCGGTCACCGAGGTCTGGCAGCCCACGCCGGACAACAAGTGCATCATCAATCTCCCGTCGACCGTCGAATACTCGACGCCGAACATATTCGCCGACATGGTCGAGTGGACCCATCGGCACATTGCACGCCGCGATTCGATCATCCTCTCGATCCATCCCCACAACGACCGTGGCACCGGAACCGCGGCGGGCGAATTCGCGCTGATGGCGGGCGCCGACCGGCTCGAAGGCTGCCTGTTCGGCAACGGTGAACGGACCGGCAATGTCGACCTGGTCAATATCGCGTTGAATCTCTACACGCAGGGCGTCGACCCGGGGCTCGACTTCTCGGCCATAGACGAGATCCGCCGCACGGTCGAATATTGCAATGCGCTGCCGGTCCATCCCCGCCATCCGTATGCGGGCGACCTCGTCTACACCTCGTTCTCCGGTTCACACCAGGACGCGATCAAGAAGGCATTCGATCGCCGCAAGCCCGGCGATGTCTGGGCGATTCCCTATCTGCCGATCGACCCGCAGGATCTCGGCCGCAGCTATGAGGCCGTCATCCGTGTGAACAGCCAGTCGGGCAAGGGTGGCATCGCTTATCTGCTGCAGGCCGAATACGGACTCGAGCTGCCCCGCCGCATGCAGATCGAATTCAGCGGCGTGGTACAGCGCGTGATGGACGTCGAGGGCAAGGAGCTGACGGCGATCGATCTCTGGTCGTTGCTGGGTGCCGAGTACGGGCTCGAACAGCCGATGCCGGTATGGTCGGCGAGCGACGGCGACGGCGCGGTGTCGCTGACCGCGGAGGTCACCGTGCTGGGCCGCAGGACCAAACTGTTCGGCGAAGGCAGCGGCCCGATCGATGCCTTCG
>JBGSTN010000882.1:0-3558 GCA_041736455.1 Burkholderiaceae bacterium
GGCAGCGCACGGCGGCGATGTTTCTCGGCGACGGAGGCAGCATCATGCTGGGTTTCCTGATCGCCTGGCTCGCGGTCAGGCTGGTCACGATCGACCCCGCGATCGACGCCGGCTTCGAGGTCGCCGGCATCGGCATCTCGGCCATGCTGTGGCTGCTCGCGTTGCCTTTGCTCGACATGATCTCGTGCCTGGCGCGGCGGATCCACGACGGCGCCAAACCCCTGGCTCCCGACAACCGGCATCTGCATCATCTGTTGCTCGCGAACGGATTTCGAGTGCCGGCTGCCGTCGCGATGCTGGCGGGTGCGCAATTCCTGGCTGGCTCGATCGGCGTGTCCGCCTGGTTGCTCGGCGTACCCGACCATGTCGTGATCTGGAGTTTCATCGCGACGATCGCCGGGCTGACGGTGTGGATCGTGCGCCATTGGAAGGCACGCACCAGGCCCGCCAGGGTGATCCCGGCAGCCGACCGATCGGCAGCGTTCGATCCATCGGCAGTGTTCGATCCACCCGCTACGTTCGATTCACCTGCGGCGTTCGATCCACCTGCAGCGTTCGACCCACCGGCGGCGTTCAATGTGCCGGATACCCGCGAAGTGCCGGCTGGTGCAGGAGTTCGCGACGTCGCCGATTCGCGATGGGGACAGGGATCGCAGGTCGCGTTGCTGCGCCAGGCGCCGGACGAACCGGCGGCGCACGGACTCGGATCCTGATGTCGCTGCGTATCGGTGTGCTGGTCGATTCGCCATTCGTTTCGAAGTACGTTCACGATATCGTGACATGGGCGAATGCTCACGAGGCGATCGACCTGGATTGCCTGATCGTTCCCGGCAGAGACGACAGCGCTGGCAGCACGCACGACGAGGGAGTCCTGTCGGCCGTCCGCCGGCAGCTCGTTGCGGGACAATGGCGTGCTGTCGTGGCGCGCATCGCTTTTCGCGCGTTGACGAGCGTCGAATCGCTGCTGTTGCGCCGATCACCGCGCTACGCCCTGCACGGTGCGCGATTCGATATCCGCGGTCTCGCCTCGCATACCATCGAGACCCGTCCGTTGCTCTCTCCATCCGGCCTGGTCAGTCGCCTGCCAGCCGACGATCTCGAACGGATTCGCGCGCGTGGGCTCGATGTCCTGCTGCGCTTCGGCGAAAAGATCCTGCGCGGCGAGATTCTCGCCGCGTCGCGGTTGGGCATCGTGTCGTTTCATCACGGTGACAATCGCGTCAATCGCGGCGGACCGCCCGGGTTCTGGGAGGTCTATCATCGCAGCGACTATACCGGCTTCATCCTGCAGCGCCTGACCGAAGAGCTCGACGGCGGCGATGTACTCGTGCGCGGCAGTTTTCCGACGGCCTGGTATTGCCTGCAGAATCAGGCTGCGCTGTTCGAGAAGTCGAACCATCATCTGAAGCGTCTGCTCGCCCAGGTCGCGCGGACCGGCGAATTGCCCGAACCGCTGCCACACTGGCCCTATTCGCATCCGCTGTTGCGGCGCCCGAATGCCACGCAGGCGATGCGCTACGCGGCCGGTCTCGGCCAGGTGGTGCTGCGCAAGACGTGGCGTCGTCTGAGGGGCCGAGGCGAACGCTGGCATGTGGCCTATCTACGCGGCGACTGGCGACGCGCGTCGCTGTGGCGCGGCAAGGAGATCGCGAACCCGCCTCACCGATTCCTCGCCGATCCGTTCGTGATCACGCGCGAGGGCCGCAGCTACTGCTTCGTCGAGGATCTCGACTATCGCACCGGGCGCGGGTCGATCGCCGTCCACGAACTGGGCGACGAAGGGGCGACCGACCTCGGCTACGTTCTCCAGGAAAGCTTTCACCTGTCGTTTCCTTTCCTGTTCGAGTACGACGGTCAGCTCTTCATGTGTCCCGAGACGGGCGCCAACCGCGATATCCGGGTCTACCGATGTGTCGAGTTTCCGCTACGGTGGGAACTCGCGTCGGTGTTGATGAACGATATCGATGCGGTCGACACGATGCTGTTCGCGCGGGACGGCCGATGGTGGATGTTGACCAATATCGATGCGACGGGCCTCGGCGAATTCAGCGCAGAACTGTCGGTCTTCTGGTCGACCGATCCGTTGTCGCAGCAATGGACGCCGCATCCGCTCAATCCCGTGATCACCGATGCCGATCGCGCCCGCAATGCCGGACTGCTGATCGACGCCGACCGGCTCTTCCGGGTTTCGCAGCGCCAGGGTTACGACATCTACGGCAAAGGCGCTCGCATCAGCGAGATCGTTTCATTGTCCGAGTCGGACTATGTCGAAGAAGCGGTGGTGACGATCGAGCCGCGGTTCCGCGATGGCATCCACGGCACGCACCACATGCACAGCGACGGCCACTACACGGTGTTCGACTTCGTGAAACTCGACGAGAAACTGGACTAGCGCCGTCGCCGCGGCGGATCGTCGACATCGGGAACGGTTCGTGCAGACCAGGCGTAACGGATGTCCGCCGGCGTCAACGGTGGTCAGCGACGCAAACCGGGTTTTGTCATCGAGTCCAGCCACCATGCCTCCAGTCACGCAAGCATTGATCATCGCCAACGTGGCGGCCTTCTTCCTGCTGCAATCGAGCGTCGCCACGGTCGCGACGTCGTTTGCACTCTGGCCCGTCGGCTCGGGCATGTTCATGCCCTGGCAGGTGCTCACTTACGCATTCCTGCATGGGGGACTCACGCACCTGGTCTTCAACCTGTTCGGCATCTACATGTTCGGCGGCGACCTCGAGCGGGTCTGGGGTGCGCGGCGGTTCAGTCTCTTCTATTTCGCCAGTGTGCTGGTCGCGGCGCTGGTGCAATTGCTGGTCACCGGCGCCATGGGTTCGTCGGCGCCGACGATAGGCGCATCGGGCGGGCTGTTCGGGCTGTTGCTCGGCTTTGCGATGATCTTTCCACATCGCAAGGTCGTCCCGCTGATTCCTCCCATCCCGATGCCGGCGTGGTTGTTCGTCACGCTGTATGGCGTGATCGAACTGATGCTGGGCGTGACGGGAAGCGTCAGCGGAATTGCTCATTTCGCCCACCTCGGCGGGTTGCTCGGCGGCTGGCTGGTGATCCGTTACTGGCGCGGACTGCTCCCGTTCGGCGGCCGCCCACGCTGACGCGGCATCGTCCGGCCGAACGAGCCGGCAACGATCAATCCTGTTCCGGTCTTTCGCCGCCGCGCCAGGCCCGATCGCTCCACGCATCGTCGCGCATCCTATAATTCTCCGACAAGAATCAAAGCCGCTTGAATCACCTTATTCAATCGCTGGACAAAATGTGAGAGGAGAGCCGCGCGGGGTGGATCGCATGGTGGGGCCGTCATCGGGCCATCGTCCATCTCATCGCGCACGCAATGTGATGAGTGATCAACCATCTTCGTTTTCGAACGCCGGTTCGCGATATTCGCGACGACGAGCCGATCTTGCGATCGCCCGATCCGGCAAGCGCCGGGTTCGTGTCAGGGCATCGTGGGTTTGCATCGCGATCGCCGGGAGTGCACTGCTGGCCGCTTGCGGCGATTCGGGCAACGCGGGCGGCGGTTCCGACTTCCAGACAGGCGAGGCGGTC
>JBGSTN010000892.1:0-8057 GCA_041736455.1 Burkholderiaceae bacterium
CGCCCAGGTCCAGCAGCAACAGGAACTGGCGCTGGAGCAAGCCGGTCGCGCGGCGACACTGAACCGCGAACGGGCCGAGCGGCGACGCGAACTGGTCACGATGCGCGCGGCGTACGACGAACTGCCCATGCGGACTTCCGCCGCGATAGCGGCGCTCGAGCGCACGATCTCGCAGATAGACGAAGACCAGGCATTGACCGAATCACGGCGCGAGGTCGTGTTGGCCGCGCCGCAGGCTGGGATCGTGACCAGCCTCCAGGCGGAGGCCGGCAGTGCGGCGAACCCTGCGACACCACTGCTGACGATCATGCCGACTGACCGCGTGCTGGACGCTCAGATGTTCAGCCCCAGCCGTGCGATAGGTTTCGTCAGGGAAGGCCAGTCCGTGCAGATCCGCTACGCGGCTTTTCCCTATCAGAAGTTCGGCCACCATGCCGGCACGATCAAATCGGTGTCGCGCGCCGGTATCAGTCCGGCCGATCTGCCACGCGAACTCACCGGGTTGGGAGAAATGTTCGGGATGACCGAACCGGTGTACCGGATCGACGTCCGGCTTGATCGGCAATCGGTACTCGCCTACGGTGAACAGCATCCGCTGCAACCGGGTATGCGCCTGGAGGCGGATGTGTTGATGGAGAAGCGCCGGTTGTACGAATGGATTCTGGACCCGCTGTATTCGCTGACGGGGCGTTTGTGACTACCGACGCGTTGCGGCGCTTGAACTTTTCGTTTGGCCGCAGGGTGCCGATGGTGTTCCAGACAGAGGCCGCGGAATGCGGTCTGGCCTGCGTGGCCATGGTGGCGGGATACCATGGTCACCATATCGACTTGGCCGAACTTCGTCGGCGCTTCGGTGCATCGACCAAAGGCGCGCGCCTGTCCGATCTCGTGAAGATCAGCAACGGTATGGCGATGGCCAGCCGGGCGCTTCGGCTCGACATGCACGAATTGCACATGCTGCGGCTTCCTTGCATCCTTCACTGGGACCTCAATCACTTCGTCGTGCTGCGCACTGTGACGGGTACGACCGTGACGATTCACGACCCTGCGGTCGGCATCCGCCGGTTGCGCATGAAAGACGTTTCGCGGCATTTCACCGGCGTGGCGCTGGAATTGACAGTCGCACCGGGATTCGCGGCGCGCCCCAGCCGTCCGCCGATGCGCCTGCTCGATGCGCTGGGTCGCGTCACGGGATTGCGCCGATCGATGGCACTGGTCTTCGTGATGGCCCTGGCGATCGAAGTGCTTGGCATCACGATCCCGTTCTACATGCAACTGACGATCGACCAGGCACTGCTCAGCGCCGACAGGACACTGCTGACGACGCTTGCGTTGGGGTTTTCCCTGGTGATCGTCACTCAGGTTGCGATTCGGTCGATGCGTGGTTGGGCGCTGATGGTGCTGTCGACATCGCTCAAGCTGCAGGGCAAGACCAATCTGTTCACTCACCTGCAGCGATTGCCCACGCGCTATTTCGAATCCCGCCATCTTGCCGACATCATGTCGCGGTTCGATTCGCTCACCCAGATTCAGCAGGCGATGACGGCTGATCTGATCGAAGGCGTTCTCGACGGCCTGTTCGCCGTGCTGACGATCATCATCATGGCAATGATCAGTCCCCAACTCACCCTCATCGTCCTCGCCGGAGGTGCACTCTATGCGGCGTTGCGACTGGCCTTGTATCGCCCGCTGCGTGAGGCATCGCTCGAAGGCATCCTGTGGGCGGCCAAGCGGGACAGCCATTTCCTCGAGACCTTGCGCGGCATCCGAACGATCAAGCTGATGAACGGTCAGGAACGTCGACGCGCGCGCTGGTTGAACCTGATGGTCGAGACGGTCAATCGCGAATTGACCGTCGAAAAACTGCGCATCATCCTGAAGGCGGGGAATGGACTGGTGCTGGGCCTGCTGACCGTCATCGTGGTGTGGCTCGCCGCTGTGAAGGTGCTCGACAATGTCTTCTCGGTGGGCATGCTGGTCGCCTTCGTCGCCTACAAGACCCAGTTTCTTGCGCGGATCAGTGCGCTCATCGACCTGGTGGTGGATATCCGCATGATGCGAATCCACGGCGAACGGCTGGCCGACATCGCTCTGGCCACTCCGGAGGCCGATGACTTCCATCCCGCGCCCGAGACACCGATCCATCCATCGATCGAGTTGCGTGATCTCAAGTTCCGTTACAGCGAGCACGACGCCTGGGTACTGGACGGTATCGACTTGCACATCGCCGCTGGAGAATCGGTTGCCATCGTGGGTCCGTCCGGCTGTGGGAAAACCACGCTTCTCAAGATCCTGGCCAGTCTGCTTGGGCCGACATCGGGAGAGATGCTCGTTGGCGGCGAGCCCATATTGCACCATGGGTTGGTGAATTATCGTCGGTCGATCGGTGTCGTGCTGCAGGACGACAATCTGCTGGCGGGCTCGATCACGGAAAACATCAGCTACTTCTCCGTGGCACCGGACCGTACTCGCGTCGAGAAATGCGCCCGCGCAGCCGGCGTTCACGACGAAATCATCATGATGCCGATGGGCTACGAATCGTTGATCGGCGACATGGGAACCAGTCTCTCAGGGGGCCAGAAGCAGCGTGTGCTTCTGGCGCGCGCACTGTACCGCAGGCCACGGATCCTGCTGCTGGATGAAGCAACCAGTCATCTCGATATCGAACGGGAACGTCACGTGAACGACGCACTCAAGTCGTTGCGGATCACGCGAATCATCGTTGCACACCGACCGGAAACCATTCGTTCGGCAGATCGGGTCATCGCGCTGCGCGACGGTCGCGTCGACCACTTCGCGGATGATGCGATCGACATGAAGACAATCGAAACGGGGCTCGCACGCCGAATGCATGAAATCGCCGGCGGACGCACGATTGAAAAGGTGCGCCGCTTGATGCAGAACCCTGATTCCCTCACCAGACCCAGGCGCCCGGATCGTTGAGCAGGAATCTCGAGGATGGTGGTATCGGCGCGTGCCGAGCAATGGGGGCGCTTGCCGGACCATCACCGGCCTTGGGATGGCCAGGCGGATATGGATTCGATGTATTGGTCGAACACGGCGATGCTTTCATCGAGCGAGCTGCCGTTTTCGATACCCCAACTCGGGAACTGACCGTCGAGATGCATGCGCGCGAGTCCGTAGACCAGTGCTCGGCCACCAAGGACGTACCGGCTCACCTCCCCTGGACGAAGTTGACCTTTCGCCGCCGCCTCGTTCATCAGCCGACTCATTGTCACGCGCAGTTCGTCATTGCTGCCGCGTAGCGTCGGGCGATCGAATTCGATCGCGGCGCGTGCCGATATCACTTGAAAATGTGTCGGGTTGGCAAATGCCCAGCGCAGAAAGCCGATACCGATCGCGCGGAACATCTGCAATGGCTCCGTATCCACCTGATCGCGCAGCGATTCGCCAACTGCTTGTACGAGGTGCTGCTGTGCCACTTCCGCCACGGCAGTTAACAAAGCCGTGCGATTCTCGAAATGGCGGAAAGGTGCCCCAGGTGATACGCCGGTTCGTCGAGCCACTTCACGCACGCTGACGGCCTCCAGCCCTTGCTCCTCGATCAGTTGGACAGTCGCATCGAGCAGCGCGCGACGCAGATCACCATGGTGATAGCTGCGCTTCTTCGGTTTCTGCGTACGGCTGGCCGGGGACGGCGATCTCGTCATCAAAATATTCTCCTGGAAGCGATTGTAATCGCTGCATACATTCATGTACACTTTATGTAATCAATGCTTACTTAACCTTTTCGGATGCCCCGTTGATGAACAACTCATTCGCACCAACGTCCGCCAACGCGGTACTCGACGAGCGTTCCAGGAAACATGCCTTTCTCTCGTTCGCAATGCTCGGCGTCATGACGATCGGCGCTCACGCCGCCACCAATGATGGCGTCGTCGGGCCCTATGCGCGGGTCGAGGTCGGTCGCACGCACTTGAGCCTTTCCAGCACTTTGCCGCTCGGCAGCACCGACGATCGAAGCAGTGCTGCGAGGATCTTCGGCGGGTACCGCCTCAATCAGAACTTCGGTATCGAAGCGGGCTACGCAGCGCTGGGTTCATTCAATGCAAGCGCGAATGTCGGCGGTGCCAACGTCACACAGAATGGCAGGGCACGGAGCATCTTCGGTGTTGCTACCGGCCGGCTGCCGCTGGGTGACTCGTTCGCGTTGCACAGCCGACTCGGCGTGTCGTTCGGCAAAGTCAGCGGCACGAACGTGCTGCCCGAAAGAGAGGCGCTCGTGGGCAGCGCCAACTCGATGTTGATCGGGGTCGGCGCCGAGTACAAGCCACGCTCGAACATCGCACTGACCGTCAACTACGACAGCTATGGCAAGCTGGCAAAGAACGTGAAGGCCGACAGCCTGGTCTTCGGCGTGCATTTCTGGTTCTAGCATGGATGCCCATCATCGTTCTGGATGGTTCGTCCCGACGGGACTGCTTGCGCTCGCCTTCATCCCGATCATTGCCGGGATGATCCGACTCTCCTCGCTTGCCAGTGGTTCGGTTGTCACGCCGGACAGTGCGCGTTTTGTCGAAGCACCACTGCCTGTGGCGCTGCATATCCTGTCGGTGAGCATCTACTGCCTGCTCGGCGCCTTTCAGTTCGCTCCTGGCCTGCGCCGCAGGCGGCTCGACCGGCATCGCGCCGCTGGCCGCATTCTGGTGGTCTCGGGGTCGGTTGCGGCGCTTTCCGGGCTATGGATGGCGATGTTCTATGCGATCGTTCCGGTCGACAATGCGCTGCTGCATGGTTTCAGGCTCTTCTTCGGTTCGGCCATGGTGCTCTCGATCTGGCTGGGGTATCGCGCGATCCGGCGAAAGGACGTGGTGCGACATCAGAACTGGATGTGCCGCGCCTATGCAATCGGCCTTGGTGCGGGTACCCAGGCGCTCACCCAGCTGCCACCGCTGTTGCTATCCGGGGCACCAGACGAGATGACGCTGGCGCTGATGATGGGTGCGGCCTGGATGGCAAACCTGATGATCGCCGAGTTGTTCATCCATCGTCGGCATTCGAACGCCACGACTGGCGCAAACTTCGACCAATGAACTCGATCACCTACTCAAGGAAGCCGTCATGACCCCCAGCTTCACTTCTCGTCTGGCCTTTTCGATCTTGCTCTCGATTGCAATTGGCATGCCGTCGCCTTCGTCGGCCGCCGCGCCCCTCGCCGCCGGCTTCGAAAGCCTGCAGGCCGCCGACGGCGCAGAAAAGCCGCTGGCGGTGTCGCTCTGGTATCCGACAGAGGCGGTCGCCGAAGCGGTCGATCTCGGGCCGTTCACCATGGACATCGCCCGCGGCGGCGCGATTGCAGGCCAAGGCCTGCCGCTGATCGTGATTTCTCATGGCAACGGGGGCTCTTCTCTCGGGCACCACGACACGGCGGTCGCTTTGGCCCAGGCCGGTTTTGTCGTCGCTGCGGTCACGCACACCGGCGACAACCACGCCGATCAAAGCAGAGCCGCGTTGTCGATGCTCGACAGACCCCGCCACGTCAGACGCGTGATCGACCACATGCTGACGAATTGGCATGGCCGAGACCGTATCGATGCTGCACGCATCGGTGTGTTCGGCTTTTCGTCCGGTGGCTTCACGGTGCTCGCCGTGGCGGGCGGTATCGCCGATCTGGGGCGTGTCGGCCCGCATTGCCAAGGGCATCCTGCCGACTACGCATGCCAGCTGGTTGCCAGGCAGCCCACCGAGACGGCGACGATGGCGACCGCAGTGGTCCATGCGGATGGTGATTCACGTGTGCGCGCGGCGGTCGTGGTGGCGCCGGCACTCGGTTTCACCTTCACCGAAGAGTCGCTCGCGGCCGTCGCGGTACCCGTACAGCTCTGGCGGGCTGAAGAAGACGTGGTGCTGCCGCACCCCTGGTATGCCGAAGCGGTGCGTGCGGCGCTACCCAAGCCGCTGGACTACCGCGAGGTACCCAAGGCGGGCCACTTCGACTTCCTCGCGCCATGCACGACGCGCTTTGCCGCGATGGCACCCCCTTTGTGCAACAGTCAGCCAGACTTCGACCGCACAGCATTTCACGTCGGCTTCAACGCTGCGGTCGTGAGTTTCTTCAACAGGACATTGCGAGCGGGGTCGGGAAGCTGATCTGCCCGGCTTCGCGGAATTCGTCGACGGCGTTGGACGTGTGATGACCTAATCGCAGCTCACGCCGCGTCAGTCGCGTCGCCCGCCCAATTGATTGCCGATGCGATTGCGCAGGTGCTGACGTATCTCATGACAGAGACCCTGCACTTCGGTTTCGCCGATGGACTCGACGGCGCGTTGACGAACCGAGAAGTGCATCGTCAGCAACGCGCGCAACTTGTCGAACAGGGCCGAATTGGCTTGACTGCACACCGCGCTATCATTCTTGAGGATCCGTTCGATGACGCCAGGTTCCAGCAGCGGCACACCGCAAATGATGGCCTCGCGAGCGATCTCGAGATCGATTCCCTCCAGTTGCATCTGCCAACGTCGATGGAGTGTGTCGTCGAATTCCATTCTGGAAATGGGCTGTGAGGAAAGAGTCGGCGCACCGGTCGGAGCATTGATGGGGCTTACGCGGAGCTGGGTCGGGCTTCCGCGGAGCGGGTCCCGATTCTGCCTGAAGCGGGATCAGCGGGGCCGAATTCCATGAATGTCCGTGCGAGGTGTCAGGAAACCGGAGATCCGCTCAATCAGCGTGAACCACCGGAGAATGCTTGTGATGCCTCGACCGAGCGGGTCTGGTCTCGTGGCGTTGTGCGAGATACTTCGATGACAACGGCATTGCTCGCCGGCAGTGTTGCTTCCAACATTTGAGTCCCGCCAGGAGAATCTACCAATGGACTACAGACGAGTCGGCACATCGGGACTTCGGGTTTCCGCCCTCGCCTTCGGAACAGGAACGTTCGGTGGCACCACTGAATTCTTCCGGGCCTGGGGGCAGACCCAGGTCGATGAAGCCAGGCGCATGGTCGATATCTGCCTGGATGCAGGAATCAACCTCTTCGACAGTGCCGACATCTATTCGCAGGGCGCGGCCGAGCAGGTGCTGGGTGCGGCAGTCGCCGGGCGGCGCGACAAGGTGTTGATCTCGACCAAGGCCGGGTTCAGGGTCGGGCCCGATGCGAACGCGATCGGATCCGGACGCCACCATCTGATACGCGCCTGCGACGCGGCCTTGCAGCGACTGGGCACCGACTACATCGATCTGTTCCAGTTGCACGGCATGGATGCAAATACGCCGGTCGAGGAGACACTGTCCACGCTCGATGACCTGGTACGTGCCGGCAAGATCCGCTATGTCGGCTGTTCCAATTTTTCCGGCTGGCATCTGATGAAGTCGCTGGCGGCGGCCGACAGACACGGCTGGCCACGGTACATCGCGCACCAGGCCTATTATTCGCTGATCGGCAGGGACTACGAATGGGAGCTGTTGCCACTCGGACGCGATCAAGGTGTGAGCGCGATCGTCTGGAGTCCGCTCGGCTGGGGGCGCCTGACCGGCAAGCTGCGGCGGGGCCAGGCACTGCACGCGCAAAGTCGTCTCCACGTGACGGCCGACGCAGCGCCTCCGGTGCCTGACGATCATCTGTACCGCGTGGTGGATGCACTCGATGCCCTCGCCGAGGAAACCGGCAAGTCGGTTCCACAGGTTGCGCTGAACTGGTTGCTGCAGCGTCCGACCGTGGCTTCGGTGATCATCGGCGCACGCAACGAGGAACAACTGCTGCAGAACATCGGCGCTGTCGGCTGGAATCTGAACGCTGGGCAGGTCGAACGGCTCGATGCCGCCAGTGCGGTGACGCTGCCCTATCCCTATTGGCATCAGAAGGGCAAGGCCGAGTTGACCGAGCGGGAATAGTCCCAGCCGCCGCGACGCCCGGCGAGCGTTACTGCCGCACGAACCGCATCGGCTCGTGGACCGGATGATGGCATGCCGCTCGATGCGAAACGTCACCCGCCACCGAGAGTTCGGGACGCTCGACCCGGCATCTGTCGTCAGCGCGCGGGCAACGCGCAGCGAATGCACAACCGGGTGGCGGCGCGCGCGGATCCGGCAATTCAGA
>JBGSTN010000913.1:0-2521 GCA_041736455.1 Burkholderiaceae bacterium
CCCAGACGCCCGAAGCCATCGCAGCACCCAAGGCCATCGGCGATGCCGACAGGGCGGCGGCAGGCGACCTGGGCGGAACCCTGGCGGGTGGCCTGTCGATCGGCATCTGGTAGCAGGAGATCGGATTCGCCGAGATCGGGCGCTCGGATCGAATGCCGCGCCGACTGCGCGTCATGACCGCCACCGTCGACGAAGATGGACAGTCGGCGAGCACGATCTACGCCGACGCGTCGGCCAATGACCGCTCGGGTGCATCGCGGCGCCAGTCTTCGACCCGATAGCGCGTGCCATTCGACGATATGTGGGCAGCCTCTGAAAAGCGTGTCCACGTGTGTGCGAGCGGCCAGGGAAAACTGACGTCTCCTTCGGGGGCCAGATCGACGTGCGTGATCAGGACGCGCGACGCCCAGGCGAATGCGTGGCGATAGATCTGCGCGCCTCCCGCCACGAATATCTCCGCGGCGGGTACGGGGTGTTCGGCCGTGGCGGACGTGGCCAATTCGATCGCGTCTCTGACACTGGTGGCCGACTCGCAGCCGGGCGCTTCGAACGCGATGTTCCGCGAGATGACGATCATCCTGCGTCCCGGCAGCGGTCGTCCGATCGATTCCCAGGTCTTGCGCCCCACGATGAGCGCATGGCCCATGGTCGTGGCCCGGAACTGTCGCAAGTCTTCCGGCAGTTGCCAGACCAGGGCGTTCTCTCGGCCGATGATTCCGTTGCGTGCCCGCGCGACGATGAGCGTGACGTGATGTCGAGCGCTGGCCGCTGGAATCGTCACGTCGGCCCGTACGGATCAGACGGCCACGGGCGCGCGGATCGCGGCATGGCTGCGATAGTCGATGATCTCGATGTCGTCGAAACGGTAGTCGAACACGCTCGCCGGTTTCCGGGACAGGCGCAATCGCGGCAGCGGCAACGGGTCGCGTGACAATTGTTCGCGCGCCTGCTCGAGATGATTCGAATACAGATGGCAATCGCCACCGGTCCAGATGAACTCGCCCGGGGTCAGATCGCACTGGTGTGCCACCAGTTCGGTCAGCAGCGCGTACGACGCGATGTTGAACGGCACGCCGAGAAAGATATCCGCACTGCGCTGATAGAGCTGGCACGACAAGCGCCCGTCGGCGACATAGAACTGGAACAACGCATGGCAGGGCGCCAGCGCCATCATCGGTATGTCGGCGACGTTCCAGGCCGAGACGATCAAGCGGCGCGAGTCGGGATTCGCATGAATCTGCGCCATCAGTTCGGCGAACTGGTCGATGGTGGCACCCGAAGGCGTTGGCCAGGATCGCCACTGATGACCATAGACAGGACCAAGCTCGCCTTCGGCATCCGCCCACTCGTCCCAGATCGTGACGCCGTTCTCGCGCAGGTAGGCGACGTTCGTCGAGCCGCTCAGGAACCAGAGCAGCTCGTGAACGATCGAACGCAGGTGCAGCTTCTTCGTCGTGACCATCGGAAAGCCGCGCCCAAGGTCGAAACGCATCTGCCATCCGAACACCGATCGGGTGCCGGTCCCCGTCCTGTCGCTCTTGGCGACGCCGTGCTCGAGCACGTGGCGCATCAGGTCGAGATAGGCCTGCACGGTCTATCGAGCCGCAAGGCCACGCAAGGTCGTGACCAGCATCTGGCGAACGATTTCATCGTCCGTCAGCGCACCACCTGATTTCAGGAAGTCGAGTGTCGGATCGCATGAGCGTGCGTAGATGTAGTAGAGAACGACCGAATCATCCAGCGTAGGGTCGAGATCACCGTCGTCGCGCGCGCTGGCGATCAACGCGCCGACGTCGTCGGAGAGTGTCATCAGGCGATCGATGTAAAGCGGGTTCGACATCAGGTGGTCTCGCAGGCCCTTGCTGGACGACGGCAAGTGCGGAACATCACCCGCCAGCCGTTGCCGGAACGTCCATTCGAGAAGCGCCTCGAGACGTTGCCAGGCGGTCAGGCCAGCCGGCAGGTGGTCGAGCGCTTCCTGCGTTCGTTGCAGCAGGCGCACCATGACGGCCGCCGCCAATGCTTCCTTCGATTCGAAATGCTTGTAGAGGCTGCCCTTCGCGATACCGACTTCATTGGCGATGTCGTCCATCACCATCATGTCGTAGCCCTTCGTGCTCAACAGATGGTTGGTCGCGTTGACTATCGCCTCTTCGCGGGCCTCGAACTGGATTTCGCGAAACGACTTGCGGCCGCCGAACGACTTGCGACCATCGGCCGCGGGTTTGCGCGGTTGATGCGCCTGGGCGGGTAGGTTGGGTGTCATCAAGTGAAATCCGGCTTATGACTGAGCGGTCGAATTGTAACTGGCGGGTCGCGCCCGGTCGATATTCACCGCGATGGTACAGGGTTGCCCTGGGCATCCAGTCGCCGCAACGCGCGACCGAGCACCGATCGGGTGGCCGGATCGGGAACGACACCCTGTTCGGACGACGGACCGTCGGACGGCGAGGAATCAGGACCGATCGCCTGCGGACTGGTCGGCGGAAATGCGTTGCCGGGTTGATTGCCTGGCTGTTCG
>JBGSTN010000918.1:0-2101 GCA_041736455.1 Burkholderiaceae bacterium
CGGAGCCTCCGCCAATCACGAACAGGTCGAGCTTGCTTTTCATGTTCATCGTTCCGGAAGATTTCGTGGCAGGTAGTCGGCGCGCTCGAGCAGTCGCGACAGCGCGTAGCCGAACACCAGCCCCCAGAACGGCGCGCCGATACTGAGGATAGCGATGCCCGACACCGTCACGAGGAAACTGATCAGCGCACCGAGTTGATATTGGCCCGCGAATGCGGTGGTGAACGCGCTCTGCAGCACGCGCAACATGGCCAGGCCCGCCAGCGTCGCGATGAACGAGGGCGGGCAGGCGAGCAGGAAGCGGGTGAACGCAGGCGTGAACATGCCGAAGGCAAGCGCCAGGACGCCGACCACGATTCCTGCAGCGTAATGCGATTCGCGCCGGCCCGAACTCGAGATCAATGCATTGGTCGGCCCGGTCAGACAGGTCGATACGGTACCCGCGCCGGCAGCCAGCATCGACCAGAGACCACAGCCGATCGTGATCGCGTTGATCGGGGGTTCGTCGTGGCCGGCCTGGCGCAGGACGGCGATGCCCTGGCCGTTCTGCACGACCAGGACCGTGATCGCGAGCGGCACGACCAGCTCGAGCATCGCCTGGAGAGAAAACTCGGGTGCGACGAAGCCTGGCGCGCTCATCCAGCCCGTGGCGGGCGCTGCACCGATTTCGAGTTGACCGGTCGCGAAGATCATGATCACGCCGGTCAGCAACGTACCGATCATCGGCGGCATGCGGCGACCGAGACGCGGCAGCGCACTGAGGCCGATGAAGACGAGCGTCATCGGCGCGGCGATCAGCGCGTCATGCCGGACGGCGCCGATCCAGTCGGTGCCGAACTTGAGAAACACGCCGGCCACCATCCCCATCACGATCGGCATCGGTATGACGCGCATCGCCCCGCGCACCCACCCGAGCAGTCCCAGCACGAGCATCAGCAACCCCGTTGCATAGAACGCGCCGACGACCTGCGCGAAATTCAGGTGATCGAGCGCCGGCCCTACGAGAACCGTGCCCGGGATCGTCCAGAAGAAGACCAGCGGTATCCGGTATGAAGCACAGGCGATGATCGTCAGCAGACCGTTGACGAAGAAACATCCGAAGACCCATGACGCCAGGGTCGCTTCGGACAGGCCTGCCTGGGTGCCCACCGTGAGGATCACCGCCACCGGTCCGGTCGCAGCGAACAGGAAACCGATGCACCCATTGACGATGGCCGTGGTTTCGAGGTCAGCCAGAAAACGTGCCGGGGTCGTCAGCGGCCGGGCAATGGGCTCGAGGAATCTCAACGGGAATGACCGCGGTTCAATGGGATCGATGCAGGAAGGGTCGGGCTCGGGTGCGGGCACCAACCATGCGAACGACTATGCACCCCACGTGATGTCCTTGCCTGCCTTGTGCGCCTGCTCGATCATCTGGATCAGCGGCCAGGCCCGTTGGCTGAACGATATCGGCTCGGCAACCTCTTTTGCGTCGCCGTCGTCATCGGACTTGCCTCCTGGGGGGGTATCGTCAGGCGCCCCGCCGGCGGGGGGATTGCGCAGCGCCGCCAGCGCCGACGGCATCTGCGCGACCGTGATGATACCGGTCGGGCCCGGCGCCTTGCCGATTGCCTTGAGCATCAGTTCTCCGATTTCCTGGGTCATGACGACACTGCCGGTTGCACGGCTCTTGAATTCATAGATCATGGTGAGGCCTCGCGATGGTGGACATGCTGTCCCGGGCATTCGAGCAGCGGGAGTCGGCATGTTGTGGTTCTGTCAGAGAAAGACCCGGTCATCGACATCGAGCAGTCGCGATCGATCGCCAGGAGCGGCCGGACTGCCGGGCGCGGTCGCCAACCGGTTCGCCTGGGCGTGCGTGATCGTCCTGTCGGCCTGCACACCCACCTGGGACTGGCGCGAGATCAGGCCGACCGACGCACCGCTCTCGGTCATGTTACCGGGCAAGCCGGCCGAGATGACGCGGACCATCGATCTCGATGGCGTGCCCGTCGCAATGACGATGCACGGTGCGCTGGTCGACGGCCTGCGGTTCACTGCCGCATGGTTCGATCTGCCTGTCGCCGGTAGTGGCATCGATGGTGCCGCCGGCGCGCGCGCC
>JBGSTN010001006.1:0-4623 GCA_041736455.1 Burkholderiaceae bacterium
GACCAGACTGCACGAGACGAGCCGCGGAACTGCGAACGGACGCCACGGCGCCGGGCATGGCGCGGCAGGCGACGACCACGACGACCTTGGTGACAAGGGTGACGACGGTAAGAACGAAGGCGACGACGGCGAGCATGAAGAGGTCGACAAGGGCATCGATGGGTTCAACGACATCGAAGGCCGGGGCGACGCTGGCTTGGTGTTCACGATTTCCTCCACGGAACGGCTGTGCGAGTTATCCGCGTACCATAACCCAGGCGACTGCGCCGCACGTGATCTTTGTCACCCGGGTTCGAATTCCGCCGTGCGATCGCCCGAGACAAGGGTTTGTTCCCAAAGCCATCGAAGTTCCTATAATCTGCGGCCGGATCGGACAGCACCCGTCGCGCCGCGTTCGACCCATTCCCTATCGAAAGGCCATTCCTTGAACGCCCGATCGTGTTCCGTCATCAGCCGTCATCCGCTTGTCGTGACGGTCCTTTCGATCATCTTGATGGCGCTTGCGGGCTGCGGCCAGGGCAGTGGCAATGCAGCGCCGGCTGCCGGAGGTGCTGCCTCGACAGCGGGCAAGCCGCCCGCCATGCCGGTGTCGATCCTCGAAGCACAGCGTGGCGTGGTTCCTCTGCGAATTTCGGTCGTCGGCCAGGCGGAAGGCTCAAAGACTGTCGAGATCCGCGCCCGTGTCACCGGAGTCATCCAGGAGATCCAGTTCACCGAGGGCAGTCGTATCCCGGCGGGGGCGCCGATGTACCGGCTGGAGCGCGAGCCTTTCGTCATCGCGCTGAACCAGGCCCAGTCGGGCGCCAACCAGGAGCGGGCACGTCTCGATCAGGCTCGCCGACAGCGCGAACGGCTGCGCCAGTTAAATGCACAGAACCTCATCAGCAAGCGCGAGTACGACGATGCGCTGGTCGCCGAACGCACCGCGGAAGCAGCCTGGGAAGTGGCGAAGTCACAGGTCGCGGAAGCGGAACTCAATCTTTCCTACACGCTGATCACCGCACCGATCGCCGGCATCGCAGGTCGTTCGCAACGGTCGCAGGGTAGCCTGGTCAATCCGGGTTCCACAGAGCCGCTCACGACGCTCGTGTCCACCGATCCGGTCTGGGTCAGGTTCGCACTGAGCGATGCGCAGTTGCGCAGCATCGGCGACCCATCCCAGGCGACGGTGTCCCTCGGTACCGCGGGCGGTGAGCCGTTGCTTGGGAAAGGGCAGCTCAACTACACCGGTTCGACCGTCGATCCGCAACTCGGCACCGTAAGCATGCGTGCGACATTCGCGAATCCTTCGCTCGCGTTGCTGCCGGGACAGTTCGTGCAGGTCACGGTCGAGTCCGACAAGCGCACCGCCTATCTCGTGCCGAAGGTCGCGGTCAGTCAAGGCGAAAAAGGACCGATGGTCTGGGTCCTCGATTCGGAAAACCGTGCTCAGCCGCGTCCGGTCCGTGCGGGCGAATGGCGGGGTGACCAATGGGTGATCGAGCAGGGACTCGAACCGGGCAACCAGGTCATCGTCGACAATCTGATGAAGCTTCGCCCCGGCGCGCTGGTCGCACCAAAGCCTTTCGCGCCCAAGGTACCGCCCAAGATGCCGACGAACCAGCAAGCCGCGCGCTCGACGAGCTGAGCGCGGAGAACCACCATGTCCAGGTTCTTCATCGAGCGCCCGATCTTCGCCGCGGTCCTGTCGATCATCATCGTCCTGGCAGGACTGATCGCGATGTACATCCTGCCGATCGCCCAGTATCCGCAGATCTCGCCGCCGACTGTCACCATCACGGCGGTCTATCCCGGCGCGTCGGCCGAAACGCTGGCGCGCACCGTGGCGGCGCCCATCGAGGAGCAACTCTCCGGCGTGGAGAACATGCTCTATTTCAGTTCGCAGTCGTCGTCCAATGGCCAGGTCACGATCACGGCTACGTTCGAAGTCGGCACCGACACGGACAAGGCGACGTTCAACATCAACAACCGAGTCCAGCTCGCGACTCCTCGTCTGCCGGACGATGTTCGTCGCACCGGCGTCACCGTCGCCAAGCGTTCGCAGAGCATCCTGCTCGTGGTAGCGTTGACGGCCCGTGACGCGGCCTATGACACGTTGTTCCTGTCGAACTACGCCACGCTGAACGTGCTCGACGAACTGAAGCGCGTGCAGGGGACCGCCGATGTGTCGATCTTCGGCGCACGCGACTACTCGATGCGCATCTGGCTGAAGCCGGACCGGATGGCGCAGCTCGGCATCACGACGGCCGATATCAGCGCCGCCATCAATACCCAGAATGCCCAATATGCGGCTGGCAAGATCGGGGCCGAACCTGCGCTGCCCGGCCAGGATCTCGTCTACACCGTGACGGCCCGTGGCCGCCTGCTCGAGGTCGAAGAGTTCGGCAATATCGTGCTGCGAGCCTCCGGCACGGGTGGCGCGCTGCGACTGAGCGACGTCGCACGCATCGAGCTCGGCGCACAGAGCTACGACGCGTCCAATACCCTCAATGGCGAGCCGTCGATCGCGATGGCGGTATTTCTCCAGTCCGGCGCCAATGCGCTTGACGTCGCACAGGCCGTTCGCGACCGGATGGCCGAGCTGAAGGCCGATCGTTTTCCGGTCGAGATCGACTACGTGATCCCGTACGACACGACCCGTTTCGTTTCGGCGTCGATCAAGGAGGTGGTCAAGACGATCGCCGAGGCTGCCATCATCGTCATGCTGGTCGTGTTCGTCTTCCTGCAGACCTGGCGGGCGACGGTGATCCCGATGCTTGCGGTTCCCGTCTCGTTGCTCGGTACGTTTGCCGGCCTGTGGCTGTTCGGGTTCTCGATCAACACGCTCACGCTTTTCGCAATGGTGCTGTCCATCGGTATCGTCGTCGACGATGCGATCGTGGTGCTCGAGAACGTGGAGCGCCTGATCCGTGAAGAAGGCATGTCGCCCCCGGCAGCGGCCATCGAGGCGATGCGCGAAGTGCAGGGGGCCGTGATCGGCATCGTGCTGGTCCTTTGCGCCGTCTTCATTCCGGTCGCCTTCCTCGGTGGCATCGCCGGACAGCTCTATCGGCAATTCGCCATCACGGTGGCCATCTCGGTCGTCCTGTCCGGGCTGGTCGCGCTGACACTCACCCCCGCGCTGTCGGCCATCATGTTGAAACCCGGTCATCACGAAGGGCGACTTGCGCGCCTGTTCGGCCCGTTCAATCGCTTCTTCGATTGGGTGACGCGGGGATTCCTTGCAGCCGTGTCATGGGGACTGCGCTGGCGGCTCATCACCGCGCTGCTGTTCGCCGGCGTCATCGCCGCGAGCGTGTTCCTGTTCTCGCGCGTGCCGGGCAGCTTCGTGCCGGCTGAAGACCAGGGCTACATCATCGCCGTGGCGCAACTCCCTGACGGCGCGACGCTGGAGCGCACGCGGAACTCGACCGAACAGTTGCGCCAGTCGATGCTCGGCAACGAGGCCATCGAGAACTTCCTGATCGTCAACGGCTTCGACCTGGTCGCTGGTGCGAACAAGACCAATGCGGCGACGATCTTCTCGCCGATGCGGCCTTGGGACGATCGAACCCAGACTTCGATGAAGCTGGCGCAGGAGCTCACCGGCAAGGGCATGACGCTGAGCGACGGGATGGCGTTCGGCTTCAATCCTCCGCCGATTCAGGGCCTGGGCACTGCGGGCGGCTTCGAGCTCAATGTGCAAGGACGTACCGAAACCGATCCGTTGAAGCTTGCCACCGTCACCGGCGCATTCGTCGCGGCGTTGAACAAGGATCCGATGCTCACCGGTATCCGCACGTTCTATCGGCCCACCGTGCCGCAGGTCCGGGTGGAGGTCGATCAGGAAAAGGCGATTTCGCTGGGCGTACCGATCAGCGAAGTGTTCGCCGCGCTGCAGGCGCAGATGGGCTCGGTCTATATCAACGACTTCAACCGCAGCGGACGCACCTACCGGGTCGTGATGCAGGCCGACGCCGCCTATCGCAGCACGCCGGAGGATCTCGGGCGGATCCACGTACGATCGCGCACCAGCAACGAGATGGTGCCGCTGGCGGCATTGATTCGCACCAGCACCGTGATCGGTCCGGAACAGATCGAGCGTTACAACGGATTCATATCGGCGAAGGTGCTGGGGAGCGCCGCACCGGGTATCTCGTCCGGCGAGGCGATCGACCGGGTCGAAGCGATCGCGAAGGAATCACTGCCGGCCGGCTACGCGTACGAGTGGACGAGCCAGGCCTACCAGGAAAAGCGCGCCGGCAATGCGTCGGTCTTCGCATTCGGATTCGCGATCGTGATGGTCTATCTGATCCTGTCCGCGTTGTACGAGCGCTGGGGCGTGCCGCTGGCGGTATTGATGGCGGTCCCGTTCGCCGTCACCGGTGCGTTGCTGGCGGTCTTTTTGCGTGGCATGGAGAACGACATCTACTTCCAGATCGGACTGGTCGTCTTGATCGGACTGTCGGCGAAGAACGCGATCCTGATCGCCGAGTTCGCGATGCAAGGCATGCAGGCCGGTCTGACCGCCGTCGATGCGGCCAAGCGCGCGGCACGACAGCGCTTCCGGCCCATCATCATGACGTCACTCGCCTTCGTGCTCGGCGTGAGCCCTCTGGCGATCGCGACCGGTGCCGGCGCGGC
>JBGSTN010001078.1:0-7026 GCA_041736455.1 Burkholderiaceae bacterium
AGCGGCCGAGGCCGGTGCCGCACTCGTCCACGTGCATGCGCGCGACCCCAGGGACGGACGGCCCGACCAGTCGCCCGCGGCATTCGAACCGTTCCTCAAGGAAATCAAGCGCCAGTCGAACGTGGTGATCAACATCACCACCGGGGGAGCTCCGACGATGTCGGTCGAGGAGCGGCTGAAGCCCTGCGCTCACTTCAAGCCCGAGGTCGCGTCGCTGAACATGGGCTCGATGAACTTCGGCCTCTACCCGATGCTGGCACGCTTCAAGGAATTCAAGTACGACTGGGAACAGCCCTATCTGGCCGGTTCGGACGAACGGATCTTCAAGAACACGTTTCGTGACATCGAGAACATTCTCACCACCTGCTCGGCCAACGACACGCGCTTCGAGATCGAGTGCTACGACATCGGCCACCTGTACACGCTGCGGCACTTCGCCGACCGCGGCCTCGTCAAGCCGCCATTCTTCATCCAGTCGGTGTTCGGCATCCTCGGCGGCATCGGGCCTCACCCGGAAGACGTGATGCACATGAAGCGCACGGCCGACCGCCTGTTCGGCAGCGATTATCGATGGAGCGTGCTCGGCGCAGGTCGCAATCAGTTGCCGATCGCAGCGCTTTCGGTCGCCAACGGCGGCAATGTGCGCGTCGGGCTCGAAGATTCGCTCTGGATGGGCCCGGGCCGGCTGGCCAAGAGCAATGCCGAACAGGTCCAGGCGGCGCGCCGGCTCATCGAGGAACTCGGTTTCGAGGTCGCGACACCCGACGAGGCGCGCGAGATGCTGTCGTTGAAAGGACGTGACAACGTGGGGTTCTGATCCGCAGCAGCACGCTCGCTAGCCCGCGTAGATCGCTCCGGCCGCATGCAGCGCGTCGACGTCCTCATCCGAAAAACCATGCGCGAGCAGCACTTCGCGGGTGTGCTGGCCGAATGTCGGTGACGGCCGCCTCACGCCCCCGGGGGTCACTCCGAGCTTGATCGGCAGTCCGAGAGCCTTCGTCGCGCCGGCTACCGGATGCTGGAGGTCGACGACCATCTCGCGCGCCAATGTCTGCGGGTCCTGCGCCACATGCGCCATGTCGTTGATCGGCCCGGCCGGAATGCCCGCGTCGTCGAACAGTTTCAGCCATTCGACGGTCGAGCGAGTGCGCATGTGCTCGCCGAGCAGTTCGGCCAACGCCTCGATGTTCGCCATCCGCGCGCCGTTGTCGACGAAACGTGGGTCGGAGATCAGTTCCGGCGCGCCGACCAGTTTCGCGATACGTTCCCAGTTGGCCTGATTGGCGCCACCGATCGTGAGCCAGCCGTCCGCTGTCTCGAACGCCTGGTAGGGCGCGGTCATCATGTGCGCAGAACCCGTCGGCCCGGGCGAGTTGCCGGTCGCGAAGAAGATCGCGGCGGGCCACGCCATTTGATGGATACCGGCTTCCATCAGCGAGGTGTCGACGAACTGCCCTTCGCCGGTCTTCAACCGGTGAACGTAGGCGCTGACGATTCCCAAGGCCGCGAGCATGCCGGCATTCAGATCCGCAACCGGGCTGCCCACCTTGACGGGCGGGCGGCCCGGCTCGCCGGTAATGCTCATCAGGCCGGACACGCCCTGCGCGACGAGGTCGAAGCCACCCTTGTCGGCCGACGGACCGCTTCGGCCATAGCCGGAGATCGAACAGTAGATCAGCGCGGGATTGATTTTCTGCAGATCCGCGACGCCCAGGCCGAGCCGGTCGAGCGCGCCGCGGCGATAGTTCTCGGTCAACACGTCCGCCTTCTCGACCATGCGCAACAGCACGCGGCGCCCGCCCTCGGTCTTGAGATTGAGCGCGATGCCCCGCTTGTTCCGGTTCAGCATCATGAACGCGGCGGATTCCCCGTTGATGCTGGGCTGGCGATAGGTGCGCGTGTCATCGCCATGCGGCATCTTCTCGACCTTGATCACATCGGCGCCCAGATCGGCGAGCAGCGAGCCGCACGTGGGGCCGGCCATGATCTGGGCCAGTTCGAGCACGACGACGCCGTCGAGGGGACCGTTCATCGATGAGTCTGCCTGGGTTGCGTCGATCGCCGGCGATCCGATGGCCATGGCACGATCGTCATTTCGGATAGAAGAAGTCGACGAGAAACAATGGCACCGCCGGTACGTAGGTGACGAGCATCAATGTGGCCAGCAGCACGCCGATGAAAGGCAGATTCATGTAGGTGACCTTCCACATGTCCGCCCGCGCGATCGAACACGAAGCCATCAACACGCTGGCAACCGGCGGCGTCTGCTGGCCGATGCCGAGATTGAGTGTGACGATGAGGCCGAAGTGTACCGGGTCGATACCGACCGCATTGACCAGTGGCATCACGATCGGTACGACCAGAATGATCGCCGCCGCCGAATGCAGGAAGAGCCCGATCAGCAGAAAGAAAACGTTGAGGATCGCGAGCACCGCGTAACGGTCACTGGTGATACCCGACAGCCATTGCGCGAGCTGCTGCGGCATCTGCTGTTCGGTCAGGTAGACGCCCAGCAGCGCCGAGCTGGCGACCAGCAGCATCACCGTTGCCGTCTGGACCGCACCGTCGATCATCGCTTCGTAAAGATGATGCCAGTTCAGCTCGCGGTAGATCACGCCGCCGATGAACAGTGCCGCGAGCACGGCCAGCGCAGCGCCCTCGGTCGCGGTGACGATTCCGCCGAAGATGCCGCCGAGGATGATGATCGGCAGCAGGAACGCCCAGGCGGCCTCCTTGAACGTTGTCTTCACCCGCTGCCACTGGAACACTTCCTCGACCGGCCAGTTGTACCTGCGGGCATAGATGTAGGAGATCAACATCAGGCCCATGCCAGCGAGCACCCCCGGCACGATACCGGCCACGAAAAGCTTGACGACCGAGGTGTCCGCCATCACTGCGTACAGGATCATCGGGATCGACGGCGGGATGATGACGGCCAGCGTCGCCGACGACGACATCACGGCCGCTGCGAACTCCTTCGGATAGCCCCGCTTCTTCATCGCCGGAATCAGGATCGAACCCATCGCGGCGACGTCGGCCACCGCCGACCCGGAAATCTCGGCGAAGAACATCGAGGTGCCGATCGTGATCATCGACAGTCCGCCGCGCACGAAGCCGAACACCGCCGAGGCGAACGCGATCAGTCGCCGCGACAGACTCGACGTGTTCATGATCGCACCAGCCAGGATGAACAGCGGAATCGCCAGCAGTGGAAAGCTGGTCGCGCCGTTGAACATCACGAGCGCCGAATTCAGCAGCGCATCGATGCCTCCCGAATAGACCATCGCGGCCATCGCGACCAGGCCCAGCGCGATCGCGATCGGCACGTTCAGCAGGATCAGTGCCACCAGGCCGGCAAACATCAGCAACACGATCATGGCAGCGCCTCACGCGTCTGCCTGGCCGCATCGATCGCCGGCTGCTGTTCGGCATCGACGATGCCGCCGCCGCGCGCCTGGTGCAGCACGGCAGGAAGACTCAGCAGCTGCGCGATGATGAACAGCGCACCGCCGACAGGGATCACCGATTGCGTGAAACGGGTCGGCATCCAGGTCAGACTCGCCATCGTGTCGCCTTCGAGGATCACCAGCACCTGAACGCCGAACCAGGTCAGCAGTGCAAAGAAACCGATCACGCAGACTTCGCCGAGCAGCACCGCACCCAGGCGCAGCTTCGTCGGCATCGCATTGACCAGCCCCGGAAAACCGATATGGGCACGCTTGAGCGCCGCCAGCGCGGCGCCGTAGTAGGTCAGCCAGGCGAGCATGATCGATGCGACCTCGTCGTACCAGACGAGCGAGATGCCGAGTTTGCGGCACGTGACGCCATACAGGATCAGGACGGCGAGTCCCGCGAGGAGGCAGATCACGAAGGCGGTCAGCGCGCGCTCGAATCCGCGGCGGAAGCTGTCGATCATGCGGCGGGTCGCTCTACATGCTCTTGCCGAGCGAGATCGCGGTGTCCACCAGTTTCGCGCCGCCGTCGACCTCTTTGCCGAACTCCGCGTAGACGTCCTTGCTGGCGGCGATGAAGGCGTCCTTGTCGGGTTCGTTGACCTGCATGCCGGCCGCCTTGAACTTGCCGAGCAGTTCGTCATCGAGCTTCACCGCCTGCTCGAACACGTAGGCCTGCGTTTCCTTCGCCGTGTCGACCAGGATCTTCTGGACGTCGGCCGGCAGCTTCGCAAAGCTGCGTGCCCCCGCGGTCAGGTAGGCCGGCGTGTAGACGTGACCGGTCATCGACAGGTACTTCTGCACCTCCTGGAACTTGCCCGAGTAGATCTGCGTCAACGGATTCTCCTGGCCGTCCATCACGCCGGTCTGCAACGCGACGAAGACTTCCGAATAGGCCATCGGACTCGGATTCGCATCATAGGCTTCGAACATCTTGACCCGCCACTTGCTCTTGGGCACGCGCAGCTTCATGCCGGCGAGGTCTGCGGGCTTGACGATCGGCCGGCCATTGGTCGAGATATGCCGAAACCCGTTCTCCCAGACGGCGAGCAGCTTGTAGCCCTTGGCCTCGGCAAGTGGCGCGAGACTGGGCCACACGACCGCCTGCTCGATCTTCTTCATGTGCTCGCGGTCCTTCACGAGATAGGGCATCTCGAACACGCCGAACGCATCCACTTCGCTCGACATCACGCTGGACGGCAACGCGAAGTCCAGAGTACCCAGCCGCAGCTTCTGCAGCATCTCCCGGTCCTCGCCGAGCTGGCTCGAGCCGAAGACGACCACCTTGGCCTTGCCGCCCAGCTTCTCGTTGGCGCGACGGGCGAATTCATTGGCCGACAGTTCGAACAGAGAGCCGGGACCACCGACATGACCGAGCTTGAGTTCGGTCTGTGCGGCCGCAGGCAGGCCGTGGGCAGACAGGATCAGGGTTGCGCCCATGGCGCAGGCGAGCAGGTTGCGGCGGGTCGTCATCGTGTCGTCTCCTTCGTTTGTGTTGTCCTTTTCCGCGGGCCGGTCGGACCGGATCAGCCCGACGGCGCAGCTTCGGCCACTGGTGCAGGATGCTCGGCGAAAAAGGTCATCGCGGCGGTCACGCCACTGCCGGCAAGCTTCACGCCGGCCAGCGTCATGCCCATTTCGCAACCTGCGAGAGCAGCGATCAACGTGAGATCGTTGCAGTCGCCGAGATGACCGATCCGGAACATGCGACCGGCCACTCTGCCCAGGCCGGTGCCGAGCGACAGGTCGAAGCGCTCGTGGACCAGGCGCCGCAACGCATCGGCATCGACGCCCTGCGGCGTGACGACGCCGGTCAGCACGGGCGAATAGACTGCAGGATCGGCACACTGGATCGGCAGGCCCCAGGCGCCTACTGCCGTGCGTACCCCTTCGCCCCAGCGCCGATGGCGCTCCAAGATCGTGGCCAGGCCCTGGCCGAGAATCATGTCGAGCGCTTCGTGCAGACCGTAGATCAGGTTGGTGTTCGGCGTGTACGGCCAGTATCCCTTCTGGTTGCTGGCAACGATCTCGTCCCAGGCCCAGAACGACTTGGGCAGGCTCGCCGATTGGGATGCTTCGAGCGCCTTCGGCGACAGGGCGTTGAAGCTCATGCCGGGCGGCAGCATCAAGCCCTTCTGCGACCCGCTGACGGTGACGTCGACTCCCCACTCATCGTGCCGGTAATCGGCGCTGGCCAGACCCGATATCGTGTCGACCAGCAGCAACGCGGGATGCCCGGCATCGTCGATTGCCCGGCGCACCGCGGCGATGTCGCTCGTGACGCCGGTGGAAGTCTCGTTATGCACCACGCACACGGCCTTGATGCTGCGCTCGGTATCGGCGCGCAGGCGCTCGGCGACACGATCGGCGGGCACACCGTGGCGCCAGGCCAGCGGCAACCCGGTTACCTCACAGGTGCCGGGCAATGCCAGAAACTCCGGTTGCAGGCCAAGTCGCTCGGCCATCCTTTTCCAGAGTGTGGCGAAGTGGCCGGTCTCGACCATCAACAGCCGATCGCCCGGGCTGCAGACATTGACCAATGCCGCTTCCCACGCGCCAGTGCCCGAGGCGGGGTAGACGACCACCGGATGCCGGGTGCGGAACACCTGCTTGAGCCCCGCCAGCACCGTCAGTCCAAGCGCGCCGAATTCCGGCCCGCGATGATCGATGGTGGGCAGGCTCAACGCCCGCAGGATGCGATCGGGTACCGGACTGGGACCCGGAATCTGCAGGAAATGCCGGCCGCTCGGATGATGGTCCAGATCTAGCATGTGGGGCTCCTATAACATCCAGTCTGGCATACAAAATACATTTGTCAAACGACGAATCCTTTAAACTGGCTTCTGTCCAGATGGAATCTGTATGCAAACCAGCCAACACCCGGGCGTAGACGCTTTGCCGATTGCCCGCCGGGCACTGCATCAGGAGGCGGCCAGGCATTTGCGACGATTGATCGTGGAAGGCGTCATCACGCCGGGCGCCAAGCTCAACGAGCGCGAACTGTCGCTTCGACTGCAGGTCTCACGCACGCCGTTGCGCGAAGCGATCCGGACGCTGGCGGCCGAAGGCCTCGTGGAACTCGTGCCGAATCGGGGCGCGGTGGCGGTGCAACTCGATGCCCGGGATGTCGCCGACACTTTCGAGGTCATGGCCGGGCTGGAAGCCCATTCCGGAGAACTCGCCGCCAGACGCATCACCGAATCCGAACTCGCCGAAATTCGCGCACTGCATTTCGAAATGCTTGCGGCCTTCACGCGGCGCGATCTGTCGACCTACTATCGGTTCAACGCACTGATCCACGAGGCGATCAACGCTGCCGCACGCAACCCCGTTCTGCAACGGACCTATCGCACGGTCAACGCGCGTTTGCAGGCACTGCGCTTTCGCTCCAACTTCGACGAGCGCAAGTGGCATCGGGCAGTCGCCGAGCACGAAGCGATGGTGGAAAAACTTGCCGTCCGCGATGCCGAAGGCATGCGCCTGCTGATGAAGCAGCACCTGGAGAACAAGCGCGACGCGGTGCTGGACATGGTGCGCCAGCGCGCCTCGTGATCCCGCGTGGCGCGCGCCAGGT
>JBGSTN010001099.1:0-8850 GCA_041736455.1 Burkholderiaceae bacterium
GTGCGTCCGGCCCCGCGGACGCACTCTACGAGCGCTTCGGGATCACGCCGGATGCGGTGGCCGGCAAGGCGATGGACCTGCTCGCGACGACGTCGTCGTAGAGCACGCTTCGGCGGCGCCGATCGAGCTGCCGAAGCGATCATCCGCCCATGAGCTCGTCCGACGACGAGTTCATCCGACGACGAGTTCATCCGCCGGTATCGCCTCGCCACGACTCGTGCGCTCGAAGTTCGCATACATCCGCAGCACCGTCGGTGCGAAGTGATCGGCGGCGAGGGCGGCCAGGTGGGGAGTCGCCACGAGATTGTCGAGGCGCAACAACGGCGACCAAGCGGGCAGCGGCTCGACTTCGTAGACATCGATCGCGGCGGCGTGGATGATCCGGTTCTCGAGCGCCCAGACCAGGTCGTCTTCGCGCACGATGCCACCGCGGGCCACGTTGACCAGCACGGCGGTCCGCTTCATCGTGGACAACGCACGGCGATCGATCAGGCCTGCGGTCTCGGCGGTGAGCGGACAGTTGAGCGAAACGATGTCGGACTGCGCGAGCAGCTCGGGAATGCCGGCATGCGTGACGCCCATCGCCCGTTCCTGCTCGGCCGAAAGCGGGTTGCGCTTCGCATAGAGAATCCGGCATTCGTATCCGGCCAGCAGCCTGGCGAGGCGCTGCCCGATCGCCCCGAAGCCGATGATGCCGACGGTCTTGCCGGAGATCGTGAGGCTGTCCTGCGGTAGAGGAAAGCCGCGCCAGATCCCTTTCTTCAACTCGGCATGCCCGTAGGCGAGATGGCGAAGCGCCGCGGTGATCAGTCCGACCGCGAATTCGGCAACCGGCGTTGCATTGCTGCCGGTCGTGCGCGCCACCTTCACGCCATGCGCACGCGCGGCGTCGAGGTCGATGTTGTCGACACCGACGCCCCATTTGTGCAGCAGCTTCAAGCGGCTTGCCGCTGCGAAGACCGCGGCGGACACACCGACCTGTCCGGCGATCGCATAGTCGGCATCCGCGATGATCGCAGTCAGATGCGCGTCGCCACGTGCGGTGGCGGGTTCGAGCGAATAGCCGGCGGGCAGCAGCGAATGCAGCTTCTCGAACGTCGCGGGGACGACCGGATCGAGCAGGACGATCTTTTCCGTCATCGCCGCGCCTGACTGCGTCGATTCCGGCAGCGAACATCTCGTGCGCGGTCATTCACGGCAGTCGTCTCGATGGGTTCGACATGAAGATGTCTCGATAAGGACATGGTCCGTTACTGCCGTATCGGTGTGCGCACGCAAGCCGGTTTCAAGGGATGGCCGTTCGGCCTTCCCGATGATAGAGGAACGCGATCGAAGACGTTCACCTGCATGCGGTATTTACCGGATAGCGACGATGCTCATAAGGTTCGGCCTCGCGATCCAGAACGCTTTCACCACTCCTCCAATCCAAGGTAGATCATGGGCATCGTCAGCACCGATCCCGGCCGCCGCTGGCCGGGCAAACGTATACCTTTCGTCATCGACGACAACGACTTTCCACCCGGCAGCAGCCAGCGCGCCATCGTCGACAAGGCGATCCAGCAGTGGAACACGCAACCCTTCGCGCCGCTGGTTCCGCGTCAGGGCGAGACCGACTTCGTGCGGTTTCGCGAAGCGGACGCCGACCTGCACAGTGCCGTCGGTCGCCAGGGCGGCGAGCAGGGCATCTACTGCGACATCGGCACGAGCAGGCAGCGCCGGATTCCCGGTCAGCTCGGCAAGCAGGCGCCGGCACTCGTCTCGGACGGCGCCCGTCTGCACCTGGTGCACCTGGGCGACGACAGCAACGACCTCTGGCATTCGTCCAGCAGCAACGGCCGGACCTGGACGGACAACGTGCGCATCGCCGGACAACGGAGCAAGACATCGCCAGCGCTGGCCTTCTTCCAGGGCGCCATCCACATGGTTCATCTGGGCGACAGTTCGAATGATCTGTGGCATGCCGTCCACGACGGAACCCAGTGGTTGCAGAACGTGCGCATCACGGGTCAGCGCAGCCAGTTCGCCCCTGCTCTGGCGGCGCACGGTGGCCAGCTGCATCTGGTCCATGCCGACAACGAGAACCACGATCTCTGGCATGCGACTTTCGACGGCATGCAGTGGAGCCAAGACACCAGGATCGATAATCAACGCAGCAAGGCGCAGGCCGCACTGGTTTCCGACGGTGCCCGGCTTCACCTGGTGCACGTCGGGAGTCGCAACAACGATCTCTGGCATGCGACGTTCAACAACGGCCAGTGGACCGAGAACGTGCGGATTCCGGACCAGGCGAGCCAGTACGCACCGGCGCTCGCCTTCGATGGTGCGACCGTGCATCTCGTGCATGGGGGCGACAAGACGAACGCGATCTGGCATTCGACGCTGGTCGGCGATGTCTGGACGCCGAACCGGCCGGTCGCCGAGGAGTCGAGCAAGGCTGGCGTGTCGCTCGCGTTCTTCAATGGCCGCGTCCACATGGTCCATCTCGGTGACGAAGAGAACGCGATCTGGCACTCGCGTATCGATGCCGGCACGTCCGACGTCTCGGTCGCCATCGTGCACGAGATCTGCCATGCGGTCGGCATGTACCATGAACAATCGCGCCAGGACCGTGACGAGTTCGTGACCATCGATCTGGACGCGGTCCTGGAGGACAACCGGCACAACTACCGCAAGCACGTGGACGGCGCCGGCGACAGCGGACCGTACGACTACGACTCGATCATGCACTATGGTCCGTTCTTCTTCGCCCGGGACACGATGACACCGGCCATCACGCCCGGGACCGCGACGAGCGGCTTCATCGGTTCATTTGCCAACATCGGCCTCGGCACGGGCCTTTCGGCCGGCGACATCGACACGCTGCATGCGCATTACCCGACATGGTCGGAGGCTGAACCGATCTCCGGTCAGCAATCGAAAGCGGCGCCTGCAATGGCGGAGTTCGGTGGCGTGCTGCACATGGTCCATCTGGGCCAGTCGTCGAACGATCTCTGGCATACGGTGTTCGACGGCGGCGGCTGGTCGCCGAACGTCAGGGTCCCGGATCAGAAGAGCAAGGCCGCGTGTGCGCTCGCCGCCTACGGCGGTCGATTGCACATGGTCCATCTGGGTGATGGCTCGAACGATCTGTGGCACTCGAGCTTCGACGGCGTGCGCTGGACCAGGAATGTCAGGATCGCCGGACAGAAGGCCAAGGCAGCAGTGGCGCTCGCCGAGTTCGCGGGATTGCTGCACATGGTGCACCTGGGTGATTCGTCGAACGATCTCTGGCACTCGGTCTTCGACGGGGCCGGCTGGAGCCCGAACGTGCGCATCGCGGGTCAACAGAGCAAGGGAACGCCGGCACTTGCCGCGCTGGGCGGCTCGTTGCACATGGTCCACCAGGGTGACAGCTCGAACGACCTCTGGCATTCGGTTCACGATGGCAGTGGCTGGAGTCACAACGTCCGCCTGGATGACCAGCGGTCGTTCGCACCGCCCGCGCTGGCCGCTTTCCAGGGCCGTCTGTCGCTGGTTCATGCGGGCGCTTCGTCCAGTCAACTCTGGCATTCGACGTTCGACGGCTGGTGGCGCCCCAATGTGCAGATCGAGCGTCAGGCAAGTGACACCGCACCGGCGGTTGCTGTCCGGGGCACACAACTGGTCATGGCCACGAAGGCCGCAGGTTCGACCGCGCTTTCGTATGGTGCGCATCGGCGGCCGTGACAGGGGCACCAGCGGCGATCGTGGGCTTGCAACAGGTATCCGTCGCGCAGTAGTCTCCTGGGTCCGCAACTGACGCTGTTTCCGAGGGAGTGCTCGATGACCTGTGAATCGTCCAGTAGCCAGCCGACTGCCAACAGCCACCCGACCGAGCCGTCGGTCGAAGCGCAGATCGCCCGCGTCTTCGAATGGCGGCGCGGCTTCAATGCGATGCATCTCACCGATCTCGGCGTGCAGCTGGGCCTGTTCCACGCGCTCGACGAAACGCCGGACGTCACCCCGGCCGAGATCGCGCAACGCCTGAATCTGCATGCACCATACGTCGACACGTGGTGCACGACCGCCTATTCGTTCGGTCTGCTCGAAGGCAGCGAGGATCGCCGGTTCAGGCTTGCCGCCCACATCGACCAGATATTCGCCAAGCCGGGCCACCCGCGGTACCTCGGCGGCTTCGTGCGCCTGGGCACCGAGTTCGCCACCGAGGATCACCGCTTCTGCCTCGAGGCATTCAAGACGGGTGCCATCGTGCCGTTCCAGGGCCGCAGCGAACATTTCGCCGAAGTCATCGCGCAGAGCACGGCGGGCCTGCAGATTCTCAGTGCGAGGAAGCTGTTGCCCGAATTGTCTGGCCTGCAAGCGCGCCTCGACGAGGGTGGGAGCATCCTCGAAGTCGGTTGCGGCGCCGGCAGGCACCTGCTGCATCTCGCCAAGGCGTTTCCAAAGGCGCGGTGCATCGGCATCGACATCGATCCGACCGGCCTGCGCGCTGCACGCCATGCCATCGAGACCGCGGGCTTAGCTGGCCGAGTATCGGTGCTCGAAGGCGATATCGGCTCCCAGGTCGACGCGGAGTCTGTCGACGCGGTCGTCATGATCGAGGTGCTGCACGAGATCGGCAAGGCGTTCAGGCAGCAGGTCATCGATGGTTGCTTTCGCGCGCTGCGCGCGGGCGGCTGGCTGCTGATCGTCGACGAGACCTATCCGGGCTCGCTGGCCGAGGCGCGTCTGCCGGAATTTCTCTTTCCGGTGCAGACCGGTTTCGAGGAACTGACCTGGGGCAACGTAGTTCCGGATCGTCGCGAACAGGAGGCGCTGCTGCGCCGCGCCGGGTTCACCGGATCGATCGGCCGGTCGGTGATCGGCGAGGGCTTCACCGTGTTATCCGTGCTAAAGTTGAAAATGGAATCCCAGGAAAGAATATGATCGACTGCCGTGATCTTGCGGTGTAGATTTCACGAAAGTTGTCGTTCCGGCCTTCTGTTCCCGGTCGGGTACGCAGACTGATCGCAACGCCATGCCGCTGCAACGAACCGCGTTCGCACGCGGTGTCGTTCGCTGGCAGGCATCCACCAAGAGGAGATGAAGATGATCGGGTCATTCGTTCGCCGCACGCTGGCGGTGGGGTCGCTGCTCGCCCTGACGTCGGCGACCGCGCTGGCTGCTTCGCCAGCCGGCATGAAGCTCTACGCATTCAGTTCCGGCGCACTCACCATCGGCAAGGGCGTGTTGCAGAACTTCGGTCCGATGGACCCGCCGATCAAGATTCCGGTCGGATTCTTCGTGATCCAGCATCCGAAGGGCAACGTGCTGTTCGACACCGGCAACAACGACAAGATCATCACCGACCCGGGTTACTGGGGACCGTCCTTCGAGGGGCTCAAGCCCGTCAACACGCCCGATGTCGCGATCGATGTCCAGCTGAAGAAGATCGGTCTTTCGCCCGATGACATCAAGTACGTGGTCGTCAGTCACATGCACCTCGATCACGGTGGCAACGTCGCCAAGTTTCCGAAGTCGACGCTGATCATCCAGCGCGACGAGATCAACTTCGCGATGTTCCCGGACGAGCCGTTCACGGGCGCGTTCATCCCGGCCGACGCCTACGCACTGCGCGCGCCGGTCGGCAGCAGCAAACCCAATGCGATGAACATGGTGGTGCTCGACAACCAGGACATGGACATCTTCCAGGACGGCAGCATCATCGTGAAGAGTTCACGCGGCCACACCGCCGGTCATCAGATGATGCTGGTCAGGCTCCCCAAGCTCGGTTCGACGATTCTCACCGGCGACAACGTGTACTTCCGCGAGAACGTGGAAAAGAGCATTCCGCCCAACCTCGTGCTCGCCTATGATCCCGCCGGCATCATGCGCGCCTACGAATGGATTCGCTACATGAAGGCGAGCGAGGGTGCAGATTTCTTCACCGCGCACGACCCCGATGCATTCAAGGCGATGAAGAAGGCACCCGAGTTCTACGAATGACCCGACGACTGCAAGCCTGATTGAATGATCGCTGTCGTTCGTGTCGAAGGTGTCACCAAGTTCTATGGTCGGCAACGCGCGGTTCACGATGTTTCGTTCGAGATCACGCGCGGTGAAGTGCTTGGCTTGCTCGGGCCCAACGGCTCGGGCAAGACGACCATCCTCAGGATCATCACCGGTTATCTGAACGCCAGCGCGGGCCGGGTATCCGTGGCGGGTCACGATCTCGTCGACGACGGACTCGAGGCACGTCGCCACATCGGCTATGTGCCTGAAGACGCGCCGCTCTACCCGCACATGCGGGTGGTCGAAGCGCTAGAGTTCATGGGGCGCCTGAAAGGGCTGGCCGGCGCAACGCTGGAAGCCGCACTGGCCGAAGTCAACGAACAGCTGACGCTGCAATCGGTATGGAACCGCGCGGTCGGCAAGCTGTCGCGCGGCTACCGGCAACGGGTGGCGATCGCACAGGCGTTGTTGAATCGCCCGGCGCTGCTGGTCCTGGACGAGCCGACCAACGGGCTCGATCCGCGTCAGATCATCGAACTGCGTGAATTGATCCGGCGCCTGTCCGAGCATCATGCGATCCTCGTGACCTCGCACATCCTGGCCGAGATGGAACGGGTAGCGAGTCGGGTATTGATCCTGCTCGACGGCGAGTTGCTGGCCAGCCATTCGTTGCACCTGGGTGACAAGGCTGCTTCGAATTCGATCCGCGTTCGCGTCGATCATCACCAGGTGGGGAATGTCGTCGCCTGCCTCGAGGGCATTCCAGGTGTCACCGAAGTGAAAACCACGCCGGCGCCATCCAGTGATGTCCACGAGTATCGGGTGATGCTCGATGCATCGTGTTCACCGGCCGATATCGCCGCGACACTCGTTGGTGGGGGTTTCCGCCTGATCGCGCTGGCCGAAGCGAGCGATACCCCGCATGACCTCGAGGCGATATTCCTGGACCTGACCGGGAATCGCCGGCAATGAGCGGTTTCGAGACACTGGTGGCCAAGGAGTTGAAGGCCTTGTATACCTCGCCCATCGCCTACGCGGTGATTGCCGTGTTCCTGCTGTTGATGGGCTATACCTTCGTCGCGACGCTGCTGTTGAGCAAGACGGCGACATTGATTCATTCGTTCTTCCAGGCCGCGACGCTGTTGCTGTTGATCGTGCCCGTCATCACGATGCGGCTGTTTGCCGAGGAGCGGCGCGCCGGTACGCTCGAGCTGCTGCTGACCGCACCGGTGCGGGAAATCGATGTCGTGCTCGCCAAGTTCGTCGCGAGCTTTTCGGTCGTGGTGGTGATGGTCGGCCTGACGATCGCCTATCCGTTGACACTGGTCGTCTTCGGCAATCCCGATCTCGGTCCAATCTATAGCGGCTATGTCGGTCTGCTGCTGCTGGGCGCGGCGCTGGTCGCGATCGGTCTCGCGGTTTCCGCGGTGACGACGAACCAGATCATCGCCGCCGTGGTGTCGCTGGGCCTGTTTCTCCTGATGTGGATGCTCGATTCGCTTGCGTCGGTGCTGCCGAGCCCGTATGACAATCTCTTGCTCAACCTTTCGCTGCTCGCTCATTTCACGCCGTTCGCGACCGGTGCGTTGTACCTGTCGGATCTCGGCTTCTTCATTACCCTGATCCTGGTGGGCCTGCTGTTGGGCGTACGCGCCCTGGCGAGACGCTGACCATGCATTCGGACACGATCGACATGACCAGCCTGCTGTGGTTCGCGGGATGGTTGCTCGCGATCGCCGTCTTGTTCGTGGCCGGCCTGCGTCTGCCGCTGCAGACGCGCCTGTCGTCGCTGGCCAGTCGTTTGTATGCCGGCGTCGTGCTGGCCTGCGTGGTCGCCGTCGCGATTTTGGCCAACTTCGCGGTCGCGCTGCAGGACATGCACATCGATCTCACGCGCGAGGGTGTGTTCACGCCGTCGAGCCAGGCGATTGCCGTCGTCGATCAATTGCAGCGGCCGGTGAAGCTGACCTACTACTTCCAGGGTGACGACGAAAACGGTCGCCGCGCAGCCGAGATCTGGCAAGTGATGGCGCGCCGCAATCCGTTGCTCGAAGTGCGCACGCTGGATCCGGACAGGGAGCCGAGTCTCGCCCGTGAGGCGGGCCTCAAGCTCTACAACACCGCCGTGCTCGAAGCGGATGGGCGCCGGATCACCGTCGCGTCGACCGACGAAATCGAGATCGCGATCGGCATTCAACGCGTGCTGCGCGAACGTGTGATCACCGCGTGTTTCGTCGAGGGCCACCGGGAGTACCCGATGACCGGATTCGAATTCCATACGCACTTCGAAAGCGCCGCGAATCATGATCATGGGGACAGCAGCTCGAATCGGATCCAGACCGACGGACATGGCGTAGGGCGCCTGCGCCGAGCTCTCGAGGGATTGGGGTTCGATGTGCGTGTGACCATGCCGGCCGTGGAAGGCTCGATCGCGCCCTCCTGCTCGGTGGTGATCGTCGCGGGGCCGCGCACCACCTTCCTGCCCGACGAAGCACGGGTGATTGCCGACTATGTCGGGCGCGGCGGATCGATGCTGCTGATGTTCGACCTCGGCTTCGTCCTGGAGCCTGGCCTGGCGACGCTGATGGAATCGCTCGGCATGCAGTTTCCGCAGCAGGTGTTGCGCGATCCTCTCAGTCATTACGGCAAGGATGTCGAGACGGTGACCGTGACGGCGTACGAGCCACACCCGATCACGCGCCAGGTTTCGATGACCCTCTTCCCTGGGGCGAGACCGATCGTGCTGGTGCCACCCGCCAGCGGGGTGACGACGCGTGCCCTTGTCAGCAGCAGCCCGGCGAGCGAGGCGGTGACCGTGTTGCCCGCCGAACAGCGTATCTCGACAGGTGCCGTCGGCGCCGACGATCCGGCTCGGCCGCC